>CAJMQR010000037.1 GCA_905215665.1 uncultured bacterium
CCCCATGTTGCGTTGGCACACGCCGCTCCGACCGACGGTGTGAAAAAATTCTGCTGCAGCATCTACCGGCCGGAAACGCCGGTGGTCTTCCGCCACCCCACCAACGATCCGGTTGCGCTGTTGGTTCTGGTGGGAATTACGGATGTCAAGGCCCAAATCGACCGTATTTCGGCTCTGATGAACATGCTGGCAAACAACGCCATACTTTCCCGTATTCTCGCCGCTCACGACACCGACGAAATCACCGCAATTTTTTCCGAGAACGGCATTACTTCAAAGGAGGACTGATGATGTCAAATCCGGCTTACTTTTTTCTCCCCAATATTTCCCTGTTCCGCCCCGGCTGTCTGAATGAGATTGGCACGCAGGCCGCACGTCTGGGCGTCAAAAAATTCCTGCTGGTCACGGATGCTTTTCTGGCGGAAACCGAGACTGTAAGACGCATAGAGCGTCTTTTACAGGCGCAGGGCATCGGACTGTGCGTGTATAAGGGTGTAACTCCCAATCCAACGCTCGAGAGTGTCAATGAAGCATTTTTACAATTTTGTGAGATGGGCTGCGGCGGCGTTATCAGTCTCGGCGGTGGTTCCTCACACGATTGCGGCAAGGCCGTCTGTATTCTCGCCACAAATCCTGCGCCGCTGGAGCAGTATATCGGCGTGGATCTTTTCCCGCACCGCAGTGCCCCCATGATTGCGGTAAACACAACCGCAGGAACCGCCAGCGAAATTACAAACTGCTTTATTATCACGGACACAAAGACCAATACCAAGCTGATCTTTGAAGGCGCGAATGCACTCGCGGACGTTGCCGTCAACGATCCCGAACTGATGCTCACACTTCCAAAGAGTCTGACTGCCGCAACCGGCATGGATGCCCTGACGCATGCAATCGAATGCTACGTCTCCAAACTGTCTTTCCCCCTGACCGATGAACTTGCCCTGATTGCAGTCCGATACATCTTTGAGAACCTGCCCATTGCCGTTGAACAGCCGCAAGACCTAAAAGCACGCGAGAATATGACTTACGGGGAGTATATGGCAGGTATGGCATTCGGCAGCGGCGGCGTTGGTCTGGTTCACGCCATTGCGCATCAGCTTGGGGGTGTTTACAATCTGCCGCATGGCCTGTGCAATGCGATTCTTCTTCCCTATGTCATCCGCTTTAACAAGCGCGCCTGCGCCGAACGCTACCGGGAGATACTCGCCGTTCTGGAGCCATCAGCGCCACAGTCCGCAGAAGAAGCAACCGATCTGCTGATCGAGCGCATTTTTGCGCTGTCTGAACGTATCGGCACAAGAAAACCCCTGCGCGAGCTGGGCGTGCGCGAAGAGGATTTCCCGCTGCTTGCGAAAAAGGCACTGTGCGACTCCTGCAGCGAAACAAATCCCATTGCCGCCTCGCCTGCCGAAATCATCGAAATATTGCAGGCCGCATTTTGACGAAGGAGACAGATCATGCTCTATCATGGAAATTCCGTCTGCGCAGGCTATGCCATCGGCCCGGTCTACCGCTATCACCCCTTTGAATACGACGCCTGCGAATCTTATATGTCCGAGGAGGAAATTCCGGGAGTCCTGGAACGACTGAACGCGCTGCGTGCCGCCGCTGAGCAGGAGCTGCGCGATATCCATCGGCGGATGCAGGAACGCGACGCGGAAAAGGCGAAGGTCTTTCTTGCGCACATTGAGATTCTGGAAGATGAGGCTCTTCTGGAAGAGCTGGAGGCGGCAATTACCGAGGAGAATGCCACGCTTTCCTGGGCAATTTCCTCGACCTTCGACCGTTTTATCCGTCTGCTTTCCAAAACGGCCGATCCTCTGATCCGCGAACGCACCGCAGATCTGGAGGATGTGAAGCTTCGTCTTCTCCGCTTGGATGCCGGTCTGCCGGAATGTAACCTCTCCGCGCTTCCCGAACCCGTCATTGTCGTGGCGCACGACCTTCTTCCCTCCGATACAGCGACCATAGATCGGGAAAATGTGCTCGCCATTCTGACTGAAACCGGCGGGCCGACCTCCCACACCGCCATCATTGCCAGAAGCTACGGTATCCCCGCGATCCTTGCTCTGGAGGGGATTACGGCATTGTCGGAACATGAAACCGTCATCGCAGACGCCGTAACCGGCACGGTCCATACCCATCCGTCCGAGGCGCAGCTCACAGAATTCTCCGCAAAGCGGGAAGCCTTTCTGCTCCAACAGAAAGCTGACGCGCACTATCTTCCGCTCCCCTGCGCTACCGCTGACGGCAGACGGATCGACGTTGGTATGAACATCGGCGCTCTGAATGCCGCCGAACGTGAACAGATCCCCTTCTGCGATTTTGCCGGTCTTTTCCGAACGGAGTTTCTTTACATGGATTCCGACCATCTTCCCACAGAGGAAGAGCAGTTTCGTGCCTACCGTACGGTGCTGGAAGCCTTTGACAGTAAGCCGGTCACGCTCCGCACGCTGGATATTGGCGGTGACAAGACGCTGCCCTACTTTCCTCTCCCGAAAGAGGACAACCCCTTTTTGGGAAACCGGGCGCTTCGTCTCTGCCTGACGCATCGCGGGCTCTTTTTAACGCAGCTCCGCGCCGCGCTTCGGGCCGCAGTTTACGGCGATCTGTGGCTGATGTTTCCGATGGTGGGAAGCCTCGAGGACATCCGCCGTGCCCTCAGGGCATTGGAGGAAGCGCGTCTTTCGCTGGAACGGGACAATATCCCATACGGTGCCTGCAAAACGGGAATCATGATTGAAATCCCCGCCATGGCGCTGATGGCAAAGGAAGCCTCAGAACTGGTAGATTTCGCCAGTATCGGCACAAACGATCTGTGCCAGTACCTCTCCGCAGCCGACCGTCAGAATCCGGAGGTAGAACCGTATTATCAGGAGGCTCTGCCCGCCCTTCTGCGCATGATCTCCATGGTCATCTCCTCCTTTGGAGAAAAACCGCTCAGTGTCTGCGGCGAGATCGGCGGCGATCCGCGTCTGGCGCCGGTACTGGCCGGGCTTGGATTGAAAAAGCTCAGCATGAGCGCCTCACGCATGGCCGCTGTCAAGTGTGCCATTGCAAAAAAGAACTTTGTAGAACTTCAGTGTACAGCAGCCGAAGTTCTCTCCATGCAAACTGCCGCGCAGATCCGGAATTATCTGGATACACAGCTTTGAAAGGAGTCAGTTTCATGTATCAAAAACAAGTTACCGTCGTCAATCCTACCGGCCTGCACGCACGGCCGGCCTCTGATTTCGTTGCGCTGGCGAAAACCTTTTCCTCCAGAATTAAGATCCGTGACCTCAATTCCGATGAACCTGCCGTAAACGCAAAATCCATCGTGATGCTGCTCTCACTCGGCCTTGCGCAAGGCGCGCAGGCGGAGCTCTCCGCCGAGGGCGAGGATGCGCAGCGCGCGGTGGAAGAGCTGGCTGCTCTAATTTCCTCCGGTTTCGGGGAGGTTTGAATGAGATGATACGCATGACGATGAAGCGTTCCCGTCTTATTTCCGCTCTTCTGGCGCTGCTGACCATCCTGTGCGGCGCGGCGCTGAAACTCTTCCCCCGGCTTCCCTCCAGTTTGACCGTCTGTATCGCAGCGCTGGCAATTCTTCTTGCCTTTTCCACTGTCTTTGTAATTGTAAAATGGCACCGCTGTCCGCACTGCGGCAAGTTTATTCCGATCACTGCGCGTCCAAAAGAATGCCTGTACTGCGAACAGCCAATTCAATGAATTCCCTCCTCCCGCGCCTCAACACAGAAAGCTCCTTCTTTGCAGCCACTTTTCTGCCGGACCGGTGAAAAATCCCCGTCTGTCAAGTTTTTTCTCTTGACAGACGGGGAAAACTATTGTAGAATAAACAGGCTGTCATAAGGAGGCGTTCTGGATGAAACAGGAAGCGTACACCATGTCTCTTCTTCTGGACTATTACGGAAGCCTTCTGACGGAAAAGCAGAAAACCTATTTTGACCTGTACTATAATCAGGATCTCTCCCTCAGCGAAATTGCAGAGCAGGAAAGCATTTCCCGTCAGGGCGTGCATGACACGATTTCCCGCGCGGAAGCCCTCCTGCAGGATATGGAAAGAGCCACAGGCTGTGTGGCAAGGGAGCGCAGGCTCCGTCATGCGCTGGAGGAGATATGCGAAGCTGCACGGCAGCTTTCCTCCAGTGCAGATCCCTCTGTTCAGAGCTGCGCCCGGCGGATTCTCACCGCCGCCGCATCCGTAAAGGAGTAAACCATGGCATTTGAAGGTCTGACCGCGAAACTCAGCGCGGCGTTCAAAAAGCTGCGCGGCAAAGGCCGCCTGACGGAGGCCGATATCAAGGAAGCAATGCGCGAAATCCGCCTTGCCCTGCTGGAAGCGGACGTCAGCTATAAAGTCGTCAAGGATTTCATCAAGTCTGTCTCCGAACGCTGCGTCGGCGCGGATGTGATGGAGAGCCTTACCCCTGCGCAGATGATCGTCAAGATCGTCAATGAAGAGCTGATCAAGCTCATGGGCAGCGAGAATCAGCGTATTACCATCTCGCCCAAGCCTCCCACCGTCGTCATGCTGGTGGGTCTGCAGGGCGCGGGCAAAACCACCAACGGTGCCAAACTTGCCGGGCTTTTTAAGAAGCAGGGCAAGCGTCCCCTGCTTGTTGCGTGCGACATCTACCGTCCTGCCGCCATCCGGCAGTTGGAGGTCGTCGGCGGGCAGCTCGGAATTCCGGTGTTTCAGATGGGTCAGGAGGATCCCGTGACCATCGCGAAAGCCGCTGTCCGCCACGCCCAGCAGCATGGCAACGACATGGTATTTCTGGACACCGCCGGACGCCTGCATGTGGACGAGGCGCTGATGAACGAACTGAAGTCCATCAAAGCCGCCGTTCAGCCTTCGGAAATTCTGCTGGTCGTGGACGCGATGACCGGTCAGGACGCAGTCAACGCCGCACAGTCCTTTAATGAGTGGCTGAATATCGACGGCGTCATGCTCACCAAACTCGACGGCGACGCCCGCGGCGGTGCAGCGCTTTCCGTCAAGGCCGTTACCGGCAAGCCGATCAAATTCATCGGAACCGGCGAAAAGCTGGACATGATCGAGCCCTTCCATCCCGAACGTATGGCTTCGCGCATCCTCGGCATGGGAGACGTGCTGACGCTGATTGAAAAGGCAGAGCAGGCTCTCGATCAGAAGAAGGCCATGGAACTGGAGCAGAAGCTGCGGGCAAACAAATTCACCCTCGCGGATTTTTACGATCAGCTCGTGCAACTCAAGTCCATGGGCTCCATGCAGGATCTGCTCGGAATGATCCCCGGCATGGGCGCGATGAAAAACGTTCAGGTCGACGAATCCGCGCTGTCGCGCATTGAGGCGATTATCCTGTCTATGACGCCTTATGAACGCGAAAATCCGGGCTGTCTCAATTCCTCGCGCAAACGCCGCATTGCAGCCGGCTGCGGCCGGAAGGTGGAGGACGTCAATCGCCTGCTCAAGCAATTTGAACAGATGCAGGCTTTGGTGAAGCAGATGAACGGCAAAGGGAAAAAGCGGAAAATGTTCGGCAAAATGGGAGGCTTCTCCGGCTTCCCGGGCATGTAACCGGCATCCTCAGACATTTTGTTTGATGATATAAATTTTCAAATCTATTTGGAGGTGAAACCCCATGGTAAAAATCAGACTGAGAAGAATGGGCGCGAAGAAGGCTCCCTATTATCGCATTGTCGTTGCCGATTCCCGCAGCCCGCGCGACGGCCGCTGCATCGAGGAGATCGGCACCTACAATCCTCTGACTGAACCCGCTACGATCACTGTCGACGCCGAGAAGGCACAGCAGTGGATCAAGAACGGCGCTCAGCCGACCGACACCGTGAAGGCTCTTCTGAAAAAGGCGAATGTCCTTTGAGCGAAGGGAGCAGCACGATGAAGGAACTCTTGCTCTATGTTGCACGGCAGTTGGTCGATAACCCCGATGCAGTCACTGTAACACAGAGAGAAGACGGCGACAATACCGTTCTTGAACTACGTGTTGCTCCGGAGGATATGGGCAAAGTCATCGGCAGACAGGGCCGTATCGCAAAGGAGATCCGCACGATCGTCAAGGCTGTCGCCCAGCGCGACGGCAAGCATGTCACCGTCGACATCGTCGATTGACCTTCGGCAAAAACGAACCGGAAAGAATTTCTTCCCGGTTCGTTTTTTATTGATCAAAAATCACTCTTATATTATTCTCTGCACCCTATGGGCTATGAAAAGCAGCCATCTTGCAGATGTTATGCATCACCCGTCACGCCTTGAAGCGGCTGCCCTTGCAAATCTGCCACACTCAGCGCTCCGTGGCTTCCAACAGGCAGACCGCGTGGCAGGCAATTCCCTCTCCGCTGCCGGTAAAGCCCAGTCCCTCTTCCGTCGTCGCCTTGACATTAACGCAGGACACCGGCACACACATCGCTTCCGCAAGTTGTTCCCTCATTTTTGGAATGTAATCTCTCAGCTTCGGGCGCTGCGCCAGCACGGTGACATCCACATTCCCGACGGCAAAGCCAGCCGTGCGGACACGCTGCATAACCTCTTTCAGAAGGGAGAGACTTAAAATCCCACAGTAAGCCGGATCGGTATCCGGAAAGAGGACGCCGATGTCCCGCAGGCCCGCCGCGCCCAAAAGCGCGTCCATAACCGCGTGCGTCAGCACGTCTGCGTCGGAATGGCCGTCCAGTCCGCGTTCAAACGGGATCTCCACGCCGCCCAGAATCAGCCTGCGGCCCTCGCAAAGCCGGTGTACGTCATACCCGTGTCCGATGCGCATCCTCTTCCCTCCGTTTCAGAATTGCCTCCGCCAGAACCAGATCGACCGGCGTTGTAATCTTCAGATTCTCTTCACTGCCGCGCGTCAGATGCACGGGCAGACCTGCCGTCTCGGCCGCAGAGCAGTCGTCCGTCAGCGGAAGGCCGCGCGCCTGCGCCTCGCGAAGCGCGTTTTGCAAAAAGCGCGCCTCAAAGACCTGCGGCGTCTGCACGGCAAACAGGCGGGCACGGTCCGGCGTTGAGCGGACGACGCCGTTTTCCGCCTCCTTGATGGTGTCGCGGACGGGAATCGCAGGCGCCGCAGCGCCGAAGCGTTCCGCCGCCGCTATCGCCTCGTCGATGACCGCCACGGTCACCAGCGGCCGGGCGCCGTCGTGGATCGCGGCAAGCTCCGTTCCCGCGGGAACCACCGCAAGTCCGGCCAGAGTGGATTCCGCACGGCTCGCTCCGCCCGGTACCACCGCAGCCAGTTTGGGAATCTCGCAGCACAGCCGCCTGACCTCTTCTGTCAGTTCCCGCCGCGTAACAATGATAAGGCTGTCGATTCTCTCGCTTGCCGCCAGCTCCCGTGCGCTGCGCAGAACGACCGGCACGCCCGCAAGCGGGGCGAGCATCTTGTCTATGCCCCCCATCCGGCTGGCGTTTCCCGCTGCGACGATCACAGCCGCGCATGTTTTTCTCATACTCACAGCTCCATCACGGTCTTTTTGAACTCCGCGCCGCGCACCATAAAATTCTTGAATTTATCAAAGGCGGCGCTGGCCGGAGAAAGCAGCACCACGTCACCCGGCAACGCACGCCGGGCAGCGGTACGGACGGCCTCATAAAAATCGTCTACCCTCAGAATTTCGGGGCCGCGGGCAGAATCGGTGACCGCATTCTCCGTTGCCCTGGCGATTTTCTCTCCGGTTGCGCCGGTGCAAATCAGTAGCTTCACATGCTCCGCAATCTCCGGCCCGAGGGCGTCATAGGGAATGTGCTTGTCATAGCCGCCGGCAATCAGAATGACTTTTTGCGTAAAGCTGCGCAGACCGGCGATCGTCCGGCTGGGCGAGGACGCGATGGAGTCATTGTAATATGATACTCCATCCTTGACGCGCACCAGCTCGATGCGATGCTCCACCCCGCCGAAGTGCTTCGCCACAAAGCGGATGTCCTCCGGCGACACCTGATCTTCCACGGCAAGAATCGCCGCCATATAGTTTTCCACATTGTGCAGGCCGGGAATGAGGATGTCCTCCTGCCGCAGCAGTTCCTCCCCCTCCCTCCGGATCACGCCGTCCCGGAAATACAGGCCGCAGGGCGGAATCTGCCGCCGGGAAAACCATTTCACCCTTCCCTTTGCCTCATCCGCGAAGGCGGCGGTAATCTCGTTGTCCAGATTCAGAATCAGCGTATCCTTCCCGCTCTGCCGGAGGAAGATGTTCTTCTTTGCGTTCACATATTCCGCCATATCTCTGTGCATATCCAGATGATTGGGGGCAAGATTTGTCACTACCGCCGTATGGCAGCTATGATGCAGGTCCATGAGCTGAAAGGAGCTGAGCTCCAGCACAACTTTGTCCTCCGGCCGGATCTCCTCTGTCCTGTCCAAAAGCGGCGCGCCGATGTTGCCGCCCACCCAGACACGGCAGCCCGCACGGCGCAGCAGTTCGGCGATCAGCGTCGTGGTCGTCGTCTTGCCGTCGGAGCCGGTGACGCCGATGATCGGACAGGGGCAGACTTCAAAAAACGCCTCCATCTCGGACGTGACTTTCGTCCCTGCGGCGCGCATCGCGGCGATCTCCGGCGTATCCGGGTGCAGTCCCGGCGTGCGGAAGGCAATGTCTCCCGTAAGGCCCGAAAGATAGTCTTCCCCCAGATGGAGCTTCGCCCCAGAGCGTTCCAGCTCCAGCACCTCCGCATCCAGTTTTTCCCGCGGCGTCCTGTCGCAGCCGGTCACGTCTACTCCATATTGCAGCAGCAGACGCACCAGCGGGCGGTTGCTCACGCCCAGCCCCAGCACCAGTGCCTTTTTCCCGCGCAGCTTTTCAAAGTATTCCTGAAGTGTCAAATAAAACGCCTCTTTCCCATGGATGCACGTCAGGGGCTTATCCTCCCCTGCGGATCAATGATATTATACCTTGTTCAAAGAATTTTTGCAATCCGTTTGACAAGAAGCGTGAAATAAAGTACAATAACAGCTGCGACCGGGACGGACAGCCGCGTAACTGAGCCGAAAGGCTCCTTTATGAGGAAAGTCCGGGCTCCATAGGGCAAGAATAACGGGTAACACCCGCCGAAGGCGACTTCAGGAAAAGTGCAACAGAGATATACCGCTCCGCCGGTATTGCGCCGGCGGGGTAAGGGTGGAAAGGCGAGGTAAGAG
This sequence comes from uncultured bacterium, assembly GCA_905215665.1. Lineage (GTDB taxonomy): Bacteria > Bacillota > Clostridia > Oscillospirales > Oscillospiraceae > JAZOXB01. The sequence continues at coordinate 9,135 of CAJMQR010000037.1, forward strand.
CTCACCCGCCGCATGGGAACATCGCGGCGCTGTAAACTCTATTCGGAGCAACACCGTGGAGGAGACATTGGCCGGCCCGGCCGTCTCCGGGGAGGTGGCTTGAGCGTACCGGCAACGGTGCGTCGAGATAGATGGCTGTCGATTACAGAACCCGGCTTACAGTCCCGATCGCAAAGGAATACCCCCACCTTTGGTGGGGGTATTCGCTTGTCAAAGAGTCCTCTTGGACTTTTTGACAAGCGAACTGCAAAATTGCAAAATACTAAATTGTAGTATTATTTTGCAATTTTGTCCGCTGCGGCGGGTGATTGAACGCGAAAGGA
>CAJMQR010000038.1 GCA_905215665.1 uncultured bacterium
TACATGCCGAGACCATGCTCCGCATTGTCCTCGAACAGGGAGTTGGACCAGGCGGGGCCGTGGCCGTCCTTGTCGGTGCAGTAGGGAGAGGTTGCGCCGGGGCCGCCCCAGATGGAGGAGCAACCGGTGGCGTTGGAGATGTACATGCGGTCGCCGAAGAGCTGGGTGACCAGACGCGCGTAGGAGGTTTCGGCACAGCCTGCGCAGGAGCCGGAGAACTCGAGCATCGGCTTCTTGAACTGGCTGCCCTTGACGGTCAGATCCTCGACCTCAGGCTTGCGTTCAACCTTGGAAACCATATAATTGAAGACATCCTGCTGTGCGAGCTGGCTCTCCTGCGGAACCATGGTGATGGCCTTGGTCGGGCAGACGCCGACGCAGACACCGCAGCCCATGCAGTCCAGCGGGGAGACGGCCATGGCGAACTGATAAACGCCCTTGCCCTTGCCGGCCTTGACCGGACGGATCTTTGCGCCCTCGGGAGCTGCAGCGGCTTCGGCCTCGGTGAGCATGAAGGGACGGATGGTTGCGTGCGGGCAGACAAATGCGCAGTTGTTGCACTGGATGCACTTGTCGGCGTCCCACTCGGGAACGGTGACGGCAACGCCGCGCTTCTCATAGGCGGAAGCGCCCAGCTCAAACTGGCCGTCCACATGGTCGACGAAAGCGGAAACGGGCAGGCTGTCGCCGTCCATCTTGTCGATGGGAATGAGGATGTCCTTGACCATCTTCACAAGCTCAGGCTTGCCTTCCAGATTGTGCTCGACGGCAGCGTCCTCTGCGGTGGCCCAGGAAGCGGGGACGTCGATCTTGACATAGGCGGTGGCGCCGGCGTCAATGGCGTTCCAGTTCTTCTCCACGACGTCCATGCCCTTCTTGGCATAGGAATGCTCCGCGGCGTCCTTCATGTACTTGATGGCTTCTTCCTCGGGCATGACCTTGGCCAGAGAGAAGAAAGCGGACTGGAGGATGGTGTTGGTGCGCTTGCCCATGCCGACCTTGATGGCCAGATCGATGGCGTTGATGGTGTAGAGCTGGATGTTGTTCTTCGCAATGTAGCGCTTGGCCTCGGCATTGAGATGATGCTCCAACTCGGCCATATCCCACTGGCAGTTGATGAGGAAAACGCCGCCGGGCTTGACGTCGTTGACGATCTTAAAGCCCTTGGTGATATAGGACGGGTTGTGGCAGGCGACGAAGTCGGCCTTGTTGATGTAGTACGGGCTCTTGATGGGCTTGTCGCCGAAGCGCAGGTGGCTGATGGTCACGCCGCCGGTCTTCTTGGAGTCGTACTGGAAATAGGCCTGCACATATTTGTCGGTGTGGTCGCCGATGATCTTGATGGAGTTCTTGTTTGCGCCGACGGTGCCGTCGCCGCCGAGACCCCAGAACTTGCACTCGATGGTGCCCTCCGCGGCGGTGTTGGGGGAGGGATGCTCCTCCAGAGACATATGGGTCACATCGTCGTGGATGCCGATGGTAAACTGGCGCTTGGGCTGTTCCTTTGCCAGCTCCTCATAGACGGCGAAGATGGACGCGGGAGGCGTGTCCTTGGAGCCGAGCCCGTAGCGGCCGCCGATGACGGGGATCATACGTCCGGCGTTTGCCAGCGCGGTGACGACGTCCAGATACAGAGGCTCGCCCAGCGCGCCGGGCTCCTTGGTGCGGTCGAGAACGGCAATCTTCTTGCAGGTTGCGGGGATCGCCTCGATCAGACGCTCGGCCTTGAACGGACGGTACAGACGGACCTTGATGAGGCCGACCTTTTCGCCGTGGGCGTTCATGTAGTCGATGACTTCCTCCGCCACGTCGCAGATGGAACCCATGGCGATGATGACGCGGTCGGCGTCGGGCGCGCCGTAGTAGTTGAAGAGCTTGTAATCGGTGCCGAGCTTGGCGTTGATCTTGCCCATGTATTCTTCCACGATCTCCGGCAGAGCCTCATAGTACTTGTTGCAGGCCTCGCGGTGCTGGAAGAAGGTGTCGCCGTTTTCGTGCGAGCCGCGCATTGCGGGACGCTCCGGGTTCAGGCAGTGCTTGCGGAACGCGTCAACGGCGTCCATGTCGCACATTTCCTTCAGGTCTTCGTAATCCCAAACGGCGACCTTCTGGATCTCGTGGGAGGTACGGAAACCGTCAAAGAAGTTGATGAAGGGAACACGGCCTTTGATCGCGGCCAGATGCGCCACCGGGGCCAGATCCATGACCTCCTGCACATTGCCCTCGGCCAGCATGGCAAAGCCGGTCTGACGGCAGGCATAGACGTCGGAATGATCACCGAAGATATTCAGCGCATGGGTTGCGACGGTACGGGCCGAAACATGGAAGACGGCCGGAAGAAGCTCGCCGGCGATCTTGTACATATTCGGAATCATCAGCAGAAGACCCTGAGAAGCGGTGTAGGTGGTGGTCAGCGCGCCGGCGGCCAAAGAGCCGTGAACGGTGCCTGCCGCGCCCGCCTCGGACTGCATCTCAACGACCTTGACGCGGTTGCCGAAGATGTTCAGCCGGCCCTGTGCGGACCACTGGTCGACATTGTCGGCCATGGGGCTGGAGGGGGTGATGGGGTAGATGCCCGCCACCTCGGTAAAGGCGTAACTGACATGAGCGGCAGCGGTGTTGCCGTCCATTGTTTTGAGTTTTCTTACCAAAATGAATACCTCCTGAAAGTATTTATTTTCATACAGGTTCATTCTAACACCTTTTTTCCGTTTTGTAAATCAGAAAAACGCTCCGTCCGGCACAATTTGTGGAAAAATAGGAAAAAAGGCCGGCGTGTCTGCAAGGCAAAAGCCCTGCCTTTTTTGGGATAAATCAGAAAAAGATTTGTAATTTTGCACCGTTTGCGGTATGATGAAAAAAGAAAACGCCCAGCGGCGTCGAACAGAGAAATGAGGGACGTTCTATGATCAGTCGCGTGGACTCTCTGGGACTGAGCGGGATTCAGGGGTATCCTGTTTCCGTGGAGTGCTTTATCACCAACGGCCTGCCCGCCTTTGAGATTGTCGGACTGCCGGATGCGGCGGTCAAGGAAGCGCGTGAGCGGGTCCGGGCCGCCATCAAGAACAGCGGCTTCAAGTTCCCGGTCAGCCGGATCACGCTGAATCTCGCCCCGGCCGATACCCGCAAGAGCGGCACGCTCTACGATCTTCCCATTCTTCTCGGCATTCTCGCCGCCACGGAGCTGTGCAGGCTGCCGAAGGAGCCGAGCGCCTTCCTTGGGGAGCTGAGTCTGGAGGGGAAGCTCCGTCCGGTCAACGGCGTGCTGCCCATGGCCATTGCCGCAAGGCAGGCCGGCTTCCGGACGCTGTATGTCCCCGCCGAGAATGCCAGAGAGGCGACGCTGGCGGGGGATCTGACGGTGATCCCCGTGACGGATGTGTGCCAGCTTGCGGCGCATCTGAACGGCGCCGCCTCCATCGCGCCGGAAACGGCGTGGCAGCCGCAGGAGGATGCGGCGGAATTGCCGGACTTCCGCGATGTAAAGGGACAGGAAAACGTAAAGCGGGCGCTGGAGATTGCCGCGGCGGGCGCGCATAACGTCCTGCTGGTCGGCCCTCCCGGTTCCGGCAAGAGTATGCTCACGCGCCGGTTGCCGTCCATTTTGCCGGATATGACCCGCGAGGAAGCGCTGGAGGTCACGCAGATTCATTCGGTGATGGGCCTTTTGTCCAAGGAGTCCCCGCTGGTGCGCAGGCGGCCCTTCCGCAGCCCGCACCATACGATCTCGGCCGCCGGACTGACCGGCGGCGGCACAACGCCGCGCCCCGGAGAGATCTCTCTCGCGCACAAGGGGGTTCTGTTTCTCGACGAGCTGCCGGAATTCCGCAAGGAAACGCTGGAGGTGATGCGCCAGCCGCTCGAAGACGGCGTCGTGACCATCTCCCGCGCCAGCGGGTCGGCCAGCTTTCCCTGCCAGTTCCAGCTTGTCTGCGCGATGAACCCCTGCCGCTGCGGCTGGTACGGCGATCCGTCCGGGCGCTGCACCTGCACGCAGGCCTCCGTGCATAGTTACCTGTCCCGCATTTCCGGACCGCTGCTCGACCGCATCGACATCATCGTCGAGGTGCCGGCGCTGAACTTTGAGGAACTGCGCAGCCACGCCGAGCCGGAGCCGTCCGGCATGATAAAGGCACGGGTGGAGGCGGCCAGAGCGCGGCAGCGCGAGCGGTTTACGGGTACCAAATGCCGCTGCAACGCAAACATGCAGCCGGCGGAGCTGAGAAAATACTGCGAGCTGGACGACGCCTGCGCGGAGCTGATGCGTCAGGCTTTCGACGCCCTCGGCCTGACGGCCAGAAGCTATGACCGCATCCGCAAGGTCGCGCGCACCATCGCCGATCTGGACGGCAGCGGGGAGATCCGGCCGCAGCACCTTGCCGAGGCGATTCAGTACCGCACCTATCAATTTACACAGAACTGAGGAGACCAAAATGAATGAGATGTTTTTACTGAAGCTGGGAGAGATCGTCCTCAAGGGGGGCAACCGCTTCCAGTTTGAGAACCGCCTGAAAACGAACATCCGCCGCCGGATGCGCCCCTATGGGGAATTCCGCGTCTATATCGTGCAGTCCACGGTCTATATCGAGCCGGAGGAAGAAAACTGCGATCTCGACGGCGCATGGGAGGAATGTCATTATATTTTCGGCGTTGTGAGTCTCTGCCGCTGCCGTCCCTGCGAGAAGAACCTGGACGATATCTTCCGCGCGGCGATGGAGTACCTCGGAGACGATCTGCGCTGCGCCGCCACCTTCAAGGTGGAATCCAAGCGCTCGGACAAGCGTTTTCCGCTGACCTCCATCGCCATCTCGCAAGAGATCGGCGGGCGCATAGCGGAGGCGATTCCGACGCTGGCGGTGGACGTCCATCACCCGGAATACACGGTCTTTATCGAGGTGCGCGACCACGCGGCCTATGTCCACGGGCCGGCGGAGCCGGGCGCGGGCGGCCTTCCCACGGGCGTCGGCGGCAGGGCGATGGTTCTGCTCTCCGGCGGCATCGATTCGCCGGTCGCGGGTTATATGATTGCCAAGCGCGGCGTGGAGCTGGAATGCGTCCACTTTTTCTCCTATCCCTACACCAGTGAACTGGCGAAGGACAAGGTGCTGGAGCTTGCCCGCCTGATGACCCGTTACTGCGGACGGATGACCGTCAACATCGTGGGCTTTACGGAGATTCAGGAGGCCATCCGCGACAATTGCCCGGAGGAATTCTTCACGCTCGTCATGCGCCGCTTTATGATGATGATCTCCGAGCGCATTGCCAATGACCACGGCTGCGGCTGCCTTGTGACGGGAGAGAATCTGGGGCAGGTCGCTTCGCAGACCATGCAGGCCATGGCCGTGACCGGCGCCTGCGTGGAGCTGCCCATTTTCCAGCCGCTCATCGGCATGGACAAGGAGGAGATTGTCACCATTGCCCGCAGAATCGGCACGATGGAGACTTCCATCCTGCCCTATGAGGACTGCTGCACGGTCTTTACCCCGCGGCATCCGAAAACGAAGCCCACAAAGGCGCAGGTTGATCACGCCTGCCGGATGCTGGACTTTGACGGTCTGATCGCCCGTGCGCTGGAGCAAACGGAAATGGTCAAGGTGCGCTACCATGGATGAGGCGGCTCGCGTCATTGCACGCCTGAAGGAAAAAGGCCTGACGCTTGCCACGGCGGAGAGCTGCACGGGCGGCCTTTTGGGCAAACGCCTGACCGACGTTGCGGGCAGCTCGGCCGTCTATCTCGGCGGCGTGATCTCCTATGCCTATGCGGTAAAGGAAGCGCTTCTGGGCGTGGACGCGGCGCTCCTGCGGGAAAAGGGCGCGGTCTGCGCGGAGGTCGCGGAGCAGATGGCCTGTGGCGTGAGGACACGTTTGCATTCCGACGTTTCCCTTGCCACGACCGGCAACGCCGGCCCTGGAACGGACGAAAAAAATCATAAAGTCGGGGAAATTTTTATCGCCTGTGCCACAAAATCGCGCTGTACCGTTCAAAAACTGGAACTTTCCGGCAGCCGCCCCGAAAACCGCGAGGAAGCCTGCACTGCGGCCTTGGAACTTCTGATAGAGTGCATTTCATAAAAAACGGCGCCGCGGAGATTTCTCTGCGGTGCCATTTTTTAGTAATTGGTATCAGTTATCATTTCCGGCAGTACCGGTGGGGTCGTAACGGACAATGATGCCCATATCCGTCAGCGTTTTTGCGCTGGTCACTTTTGTGCCGAAGGCGTTGATCTGAACCAGATTCGGGCAGTCCTTCAGGAACTCAATTTCCGCTACGTCGGTATAGTCCACATCCACATAGTTCAGCGCGGCGAGGCCGGCAAGGCTGGAAATGTCCGCCAGCTCGCTGTTATAGGAAGCGTAGAACTGCTGCAGCTTTGCCGCGCCGGAGAGATCCGGAATCTGCGCAACGCTGTTCCGGCTGAAATCCAGACGGGTCAGATTGCTAAGGTTTTTGATGGCGTCCACATTGGTGAGCTGATTGCCCGACAGGTCGAGCCGCTCCAGAGAGATGCAACCGGCCAGACCGGAGGCGTCCGTCAGGGCGTTTCCGCCGGCGGAGAGCGCGACAAGCTCCCGCATGGGGGCAAGCGGGGCGATGCTGGTCACGGCGTTGCTGGAAATATCGAGGATTTTCAACTGCTTGCAGGCGGAAAGCGGATCGAGGGAGGTGAGCTTGTTTTCCGCGGCGTTGAGCTCCTGAAGCGCGGACAGGCCGCGAAGCGGTTCCAGAGAGGCAATGGCGTTACGGTTGAGATTGGCATGGGTCAGGCCCATGAAAGCGGAAAGCGCGCCGATATCCGAAATACTGTTATCGGACAGATCCAACACAGTGATGGTTTCGGCGTCCGCCAACGGCAGAATGTTGGACAAACCGCAGCCGGAGAGCGTCAGAGCGTTCAGCTTCGGCAGGGCGCCGATGTAGCCGAGCGTTTCCGCGGAGACCAGAGAGCCGGAAAGATCCAGCGTTTCCAGCTCCGTCAGGGAGGAGAGGAAGGAATAGTCCTCCACAGAGCTTCCGTGGATGGTCAGAGACTTCAGATGGATAAAATGGCGCAGGTCGGAGTAGTCGGAAACTTCCTCCGGCACGGTCAGCTCGGTGACGGTCCACAGATCGCTGGTCATGATGCGCGTACCCTCGGGGAGGGAAAGCTGCTCCCGGACGCAGGCTTCCAGTGCGCTGTCCTGGAAAGTGACCTCCTCAATAACGCCGACGATCAGATAATCCGCCTCGGTCAGGGGACTGACCAGGCCGTTTTCTCCCACGACGACAGCGGAGAGATGTGTGGCGCCGGCAGGCAGGGCGACCGGCTCCGTGCAGGGCCCGGAGGCAAGGGAGGGGTACTGCTTATCCAGAGAAACATAGGCCGGGCCGTCGGCATGGGCTATGGTCACGGTGATGTATTCCGAAAACTCGCCGCCCTCCGGCGTCAGCGCCGGCGCGGCGGGACGCATGGCGTCAATTTCGGCTCTGATGGCGGCGTTGTTGATGTTGTCGAGCATCTGCTGGGCGTCAAGCAGCTTGTCCTGCGCGACATAGGTGGCCGAGAGCTTCAGATACAGCTCGGTACTCGGCGCGATGCGGAGCGCGGAAACCAGCGTGCGTTCCGCCATGGTGTAGCTGCCGTCAGCGACGCAGGCGTCTGCCAATGCAATGACGTACTCCGCGTTGTCCGGATCCAGCTCGACGGCGGTGGAATAGCGGCTGACGGCGCGGGAATAATTTCCGGCCCTCATTGCCCGGGCGCCCAGCGCGGCGAAGTTCTCCGGCGTCCAGAGAAAATAATACAGCCCGAACAGCAGCGCCGCAGCAAGCACCAGAACGAGCAGCGTAATCAAAAGCTTTTTCATAGAGATTCCGTCCTTATTCGTACAGATACAAGTTTATTATAAATCCTCCGCCTCCATAAGTCAACGAAAAATGCGCCGGCCCGTCGAACGGGCGCGAATGATGCGGGGCAATCCGCGGTTCTGTCCGCCGCTGAAGGACTTTTTTCGGATTCCGGGTTGCCCAAGTGCAAAGTGCGTGCTACAATAGAAAGACAACGTCGAGTGAAAGAAAAGGAAAAAGAAATGAAACAAAAGGACTCCCTGATTGAAGGGTCAATTTGGAAGGGGCTGCTGGCCTTTGTGTTTCCCATTTTTCTGGGACAGGTATTCCAGCAGCTCTACAACACGGCCGACGCCCTGATCGTCGGCAATTATCTGGACAAAAACGCCTACGCCGCCGTCAGCTCCTCGGGCAGCCTCGTGTTTCTGCTGGTCGGCTTTTTCGGCGGCATTTCCGTGGGTGCGGGGGTGGTCATCGCCCGGTATTTCGGCGCCGGGGACGTTCAAAAGCTGCGGGTCGCGGTACATACCACGGTGATTTCCGGCGCGGCTGCCGGACTGTTCCTGACCGCGGCGGGGATGCTCCTGACACCGCAGATTCTCAAGCTCATGGGCACGCCGACGGATGTGATGCCGAACTCCGTGGATTACTTCCGCATGTACTTTGCGGGCTCTATGGCCATTGTGCTGTACAATATGTGCGTGGGGATTCTGCGGGCGGTAGGCGACAGCAAGAGGCCGCTTTACTACCTGATCATCTCCTCGCTGGTGAATATCGCACTGGATCTGCTGTTCGTCGGCGTTCTGGGCTGGGGCGTCTGGTCCGCCGCGTTTGCGACTACCATTGCACAGTTCATCAGCCTGATTCTGTGTCTCTACCGCCTGTTCCATTACGATACGGTTTACCGCCTCAGATGGAAGGAACTGCGCTTTGATTTTCCCATGGTCGGTCAGATCGTCCGCTATGGTCTGCCCTCCGGCGTGCAGAATTCCATCATCGGCTTTGCCAATGTGGTGGTGCAGAGCAACATCAATGCTTTTGAGGCGGACGCCATTGCCGGCTGCGGCACCTATGCAAAGCTGGAGGGCTTCGCCTTCCTGCCCATCACCTGCTTTGCCATGGGCCTGACAACCTTTGTGAGCCAGAATCTTGGCGCAAGGCAGTACGACCGTACCCGAAAGGGCGTGCGTTTCGGAATCCTCTGCTCGGTGCTTCTGGCGGAGGGAATCGGCGTGATCATGTTCCTGCTTGCACCCCAGCTTGTCGCTCTGTTTAACAAGGAACCGGGCGTCGTGGCGGTGGGCGTGCGGCAAGCGCGGGTGGAGTCGCTCTTTTACTTCCTGCTGGCCTTCTCCCACTGCATCGCCGGAATCCTGCGCGGCGCGGGCAAGCCGATGGCGCCGATGGTCGTCATGCTCTGCTCCTGGTGCGTGATCCGCGTGGCGTATATCTCGCTGGTGGTGCCGCTTTTGTCGCGTATTGAGGTCATTTTCAGCGCCTACCCGCTGACATGGGGCATCAGCTCCATTGTGTTTTTGATTTATTTCCTGAAATCCGACTGGCTCCACGCCTTTGACAGGGCGGAACGGAAAAGAGCGAAACTCTGA
>CAJMQR010000039.1 GCA_905215665.1 uncultured bacterium
TGCGTGCTGTCGGAAGAAAGCTCGTCAAAACGCTTCAGAAGATCCTTCTGCTCGCGGGTCAGGCGGGCAGGCGTTTCCACAACCACGGTGACATACTGATCGCCGCGGCCGCGCCCGTTGACATAGGGAATTCCCTTGCCGCGCAGACGGAAGGTTGTGCCGGTCTGTGTGCCCTCTCCGATCGTATAGCGCACTTTGCCGTCCAGCGTCGGAACCTCGACCTCGGCGCCGCAGGCAGCCTGCGTAAAGGTGATCGGCATCTCGCAGTAGACGTTTTGCCCCTGACGGGTGAAAATCGGATGGCTGCGGACGGTAACGGTGACCATCAGGTCGCCCGACGGGCCGCCGTTGAAGCCGGCGCTGCCCTCTCCGCGGACGCGCAGCGTCTGACCGTCGTCTATGCCGGCGGGGAATTTGACCGTAACCTTGTGGTTGCGGCGGATCTTGCCCTTGCCTTTGCAGCGGCTGCATGGGGTACGGATGATCTTACCGGTGCCGCGACATTCGGGGCAGGGAGCGGTGGACTGCATGGTCATGCCCATGAAGCTCTGCTGGGTGCGCACGCTGCCCGTGCCTTTACAGCGCGTGCAGGTTTCGGCGCTGGTGCCTGGAGCGGCGCCGCTGCCGCCGCACTGATCGCAGTTTTCAATGCGGGAGGAGACGACTTCCTTTTCCGTGCCGAAGGCCGCTTCCTCAAAGGTGACCTCCACGCGCGCGCCCACGTCTTCTCCGCGGACGGGGGAGTTGGCGCTGCGCTGTGCGCTCCGGCCGCCGCCGAAAAAGCTGCCGAACAGGTCGCCCAGATCGCCGAAATCGCCAAAGCCCGCGCCGGCAAAGGGGTTCCCGGCAGCGGGATTGAAATTGGGATCCACGCCAGCAAAACCGAACTGGTCATATCTCGAGCGCTTTTCCGGATCGGAAAGCACCTCGTTGGCCTCGTTGATCTCCTTGAAGCGTTCCACCGCATCCGGCTCGTGGTTTACGTCCGGATGGTATTTGGCGGCCAGCTTGCGGTATGCTTTTTTAATGTCGGCCTCTGTCGCATCCTTCGGGACGCCCAGAACCTCGTAGTAGTCTCTCTTATTCTCGTTTGCCATAACGTCACCTTCTTATTGGTGATATGTGTTTTCCTGATAAAACGGGCGGAATTGCTCCGCCCGTTTTATTTCAGTGTATGCGCGCGGGTCAGTCGTTGACTTCCTCAAAGTCGGCATCAACAACATCGTCGCCGCCATTGCCGCCGGCATTGCCTGCGCTGCCCGCAGCGCCGCCGTCCGTGGGGGCGCCGTCCTGCGGAGCCGCGTTCTTGTACAGCTTCTCGGAGATGGCATAGAAGGCCTTCTGCACCTTGTCGGTGGCCGCCTTGATGGCTTCCACGTCGCTGCCCTTGTTCTTTTCCTTCAGCTCCTCCAGCGCGGCCTGTACGTCCGTCTTTTCGGAGGAGGAGATCTTGTCGCCCAGCTCGTTCAGAGTCTTTTCCGTCTGATAGATGACCTGATCGGCCGCGTTGTGCGTGTCGACCTCCTCCTTGCGGGCCTTATCCTCGGCGGCAAACTGCTCGGCTTCCTTGACGGCCTTGTCGATATCCTCCTTGGACAGGTTGGAGGAGGCGGTGATGGTGATGTTCTGCTCCTTGCCGGTGCCGAGATCCTTTGCCGAGACATTCACGATACCGTTGGCGTCGATATCGAAGCTGACCTCAATCTGCGGCACGCCGCGGGGCGCCGGGGCGATGCCGTCCAGATGGAACTTGCCCAGCGTCTTGTTGTAAGCCGCCATCTCACGCTCGCCCTGCAGGACGTGCACCTCAACGGAGGTCTGACCGTCGGCTGCGGTGGAGAAGATCTGGCTCTTCTTGGTGGGGATGGTGGTGTTGCGGTCGATCAGACGGGTGAAGACGCCGCCCATCGTCTCAATGCCGAGGGACAGCGGGGTTACATCCAGCAGCAGCAGACCCTTGACGTCGCCGCCGAGGACGCCGCCCTGGATCGCAGCGCCGACTGCGACGCATTCGTCGGGGTTGATGCCCTTGAAGCCTTCCTTGCCGGTGATGCTCTTAACGGCCTCCTGCACGGCGGGAATTCTGGAGGAACCGCCGACCAGCAGAACCTTGGACAGATCGGAAGCCTTGATATCGGCGTCCGCCATGGCCTGACGGACGGGCTTCATGGTGGCTTCGACCAGATGCGCGGTCAGCTCGTTGAACTTCGCCCGGGTGAGCGTGACGTCCAGATGCTTCGGGCCGGTGGCGTCCGCGGTGATATACGGCAGGTTGATGTTGGAGGAGGTCACGCCGGAAAGCTCGATTTTCGCCTTTTCCGCGGCTTCCTTCAGACGCTGCATGGCAACCTTGTCGCCGGACAGATCCACGCCCTCGGCCTTCTTGAATTCCGCAACCAGATAATCAATGATGCACTTGTCGAAATCGTCGCCGCCGAGATGGGTGTTGCCGTTGGTGGCAAGCACCTCGATAACGCCGTCGCCGATGTCCAGAATGGACACGTCGAAGGTGCCGCCGCCGAGGTCGTAGACCATAATCTTCTGCTCGGCTTCCTTGTCCACGCCGTAGGCCAGCGCGGCGGCAGTCGGCTCGTTGATGATACGCTTGACCTCGAGGCCGGCGATCTTGCCGGCGTCCTTGGTCGCCTGACGCTGTGCGTCGTTGAAGTAGGCGGGGACGGTGATGACGGCCTCGGTGACCGTCTGGCCGAGATATGCTTCCGCGTCAGCCTTCAGCTTGCGCAGGATCATTGCGGAGATCTCCTGCGGGGTGTATTTCTTGCCGTCGATGTCTACCTTATAATCGGTGCCCATGTGGCGCTTGATGGAGGCGACGGTGCGGTCTGCGTTGGTGACCGCCTGGCGCTTTGCCACCTGACCCACCATACGCTCTCCGGTTTTGGAGAAGGCTACGACGGACGGAGTTGTGCGATTCCCCTCTGCGTTGGCGATTACGACGGGCTCGCCGCCCTCCATCACCGCTACGCAGGAATTTGTTGTACCAAGATCAATACCAATGATTTTTCCCATGATGAATTTCCTCCTATATGAATTGCAGTAATTATTATTTATTTGAAATGCTGCACGTTGCAGCAGCATTTTCCGATTATACGCGGTGCGGCCGCTCAGTTGGCAACCTTGACCATGGCGAAGCGGATGACCCGCTCTCCCATCAGGAAACCTGTTTGAAAGACCTCCGCGACGACGTTTTCCGCGAGCGTTTCGTCCTCGATGTGCATCACGGCGTTGTAACGCTGCGGGTCGAAAGCATCTCCGGCGGCGCCGAAGGGTCGGATGTCCATGGCTTCCAGGATCTTTACCAGTTCCCGCATCGTCATTTCCACGCCCTTTTTATAGGCTTCGTCGGAAGTGTCATTCTTCAACGCGCGATCCAGATTGTCGTAAACCGGCAGAAACTTCTTTGCCGTTTCGGCTCTGGCGTCCTGATAGATGCTATCCTTTTCCTTTGCGGAGCGCTTGCGGAAGTTATCGAATTCCGCCGCCAGCCTCAGGTACTGGTCGTGTTCCCTGGCCTGCGCCTGCTGCGCTTTCTCCAGCTCGGAAGGCTCTTTCTTCTCTTCTTTCTCTTCCCTTGCCTCCGCCTCCTGCGGGGCCTCTGCGGGCGACGGCGTGACCTCCGGGGTTTTCTCCTCAGGCGCCTGCGCCGCTTCCTCAGGAAGATCTTTCTTTGCTTTTGCCAATGCTTATTCCTCCGTCTTCTCCTTTGCCTCCGGCAGCTCGCCCTTCCCGAACATCCGGCCCAGCCCCTCGGCAAAGTAACTTAATCTTGCGGTAATCTTTGCATAATCCATCCGCTGCGGCCCGACGACGCCGATCATGCCCTGCATCCCGTCTCCGATGTCGAAGCGCGTGACCACGACGGAAGTGTCTTTCAGTTCCTGCGCCACGTTTTCCGGCCCGACGAGAATCTGCACCGGGCTGCCGGGATCGAGCTTTGCCGGCAAATTTGAGATGGTCTCCTCATCCAGCGCGCCCAGAACCTCCTGCGCCTTTTCCAGATCCTGATATTCCGGCTGCCCCAGCAGACGGGTCTGCCCGGTGAGGTAAACCTCCGCCTTGCGGCATTCCTCCAGCACATGCGTGGTAAAATCCACGACGATGGGGACAAGGCTTGCCGCTTCTCCGGCGCTGCGGGACACGCGGTTGAGAATATCCGGCGTGAACTGCTCAACCGTCAGATCGGTCAGGCTGGCGTTCAGCACGGCGGACAGCAGCTTCAGATCCTGCTCCGTGACATGGATGGGAAGCTTGATGAGCTTGTTTTTCACCGTTTCGTCCGAGGTCATGACCACCAGAATGAAGCTGCCGTGATCCGCCATCAGCAGCTCGTAGCGCCGCACCGTCACGGTGTCGGCGTGCGAGGCCACGGCGTAAGCCGGCAGATTGGTGAGACGGGAAACGATCTTTCCCACCTGGCTCATGGCCTTGTCGAATTCCTGCATCCGCAGCTCCATGGCCTCGTTCATGCTCTTCGTCTCGTCCACGCTCAGGCGGTAATCCTGCATCAGACGGTCGATGTAGAAACGATAGCCGAGGGGGCTGGGAACGCGGCCCGCAGAGGTGTGCGGCTGTTCCAGAAAGCCGAGATTCGTCAGCTCGGCCATCTCGTTGCGGATGGTGGCCGAAGAGAAATTCATGTCCGGCATTTCCGCGATGGTCTTGGAGCCGACCGGCTCGGCGGTGCGGATGTATAGGTCCACGATCGCCTTGAGAATCTTCTGTTTTCTTTCAGAAAGCTCCATGACGCCGACCTCTTTTCACAGCTTTAGCACTCTATATCTTCGAGTGCTAAACCCACTATACAACCCTTTTCTCTGTTTGTCAATAGTCTGGAGGAAAAATTTTTTGAATGTTTTGTAACGGCCTTTCGCGGTTTAGCTTGCGCAATTTATAAATAGGTATCCGGCCTGTCAGAAAATAGGAATCTTTATCAAAATTCTATTGCAATTCCGGCGTATCCGTGGTATAATGTAGAAAATCGATATTTTGGTACCGAAAGGAGAACCCCCTATGTACTGTGTCCGCAAGGTTTCCGACGACCTCTGGTGGGTGGGCGGCAACGACCGCCGGCTTGCCATGTTTGAGGGCGTCTATTCCGTCCCCGCCGGCGTTTCCTACAATTCCTATCTCCTGATGGATGATTTCACGGTGCTGTTTGATACCGTGGATCCCGCGGTAAGCAAGGTGTTTTTTGAGAATCTGGAACATGTATTGAACGGCCGTGAGCTGAACTTCCTGGTGGTCCAGCATATGGAGCCGGATCATTCCGGCACCATCGACGAGCTGCTTCTGCGGCATCCGGAGACGGTGATCGTCTGCGGCGAGCGCGTCCGCGCCATGCTCCGCCAGTTCCGTACCGCCGAGGTGAGCAACACCTTCTACATCGTCAAGGAGGGCAGTGTCTTTCACACCGGCCACCATGACCTGACCTTCCTCGCCGCGCCCATGGTTCACTGGCCGGAGGTCATGGTTACCTACGATATCACGACGAAAACCCTGTTTTCCGCCGACGCTTTCGGCACCTTCGGCGCCATCAACGGCGCGCTGTTTGCCGACGAGGTGGACTTCATGCGCGACTATCTGGACGAGGCGCGCCGCTATTACTGCAATATCGTCGGCAAATACGGCACGCAGGTGCAGGCGCTGCTGAAAAAAGCCTCGACGGTGGAAATCGAGCGCATCTGCCCGCTGCACGGCTTTGTCTGGCGCAAAAACATTGGGGATTTCCTCGAAAAATACCAGAAGTGGAGCACTTACACGCCGGAGGAGAGCGGCGTCATGATCGCCTACGCCTCCGTTTACGGCAATACCGCCAACGCTGCGGAGCTGCTGTCCGTGCGGCTGCGCGAGCGCGGCGTCCGGACGGTCATGTTCGACGTCTCCGTGACGCCTGCCTCGGAGATTATCGCTGCCGCCTTCCGCTGGAGCCATCTGGTCTTTGCCTCGACGACTTATAACGCCGGCATTTTCATCTCCATGGAGGAACTGCTGCGGGATCTCGTGGCGCACAATCTCCAGAACCGCACCGTCGCGCTGATCGAAAACGGCTCCTGGGCCCCCACCGCCGGCGGGCTGATGCGCAAGCTGCTGGAGGGCCTGAAGAACGTGACGGTTCTGGACGATACCCTCACCATCCGCTCCGCCCTCCAGCCGGAGCAGACGCAGAGCCTTGACGCGCTGGCGGAGGCGCTGTGCCGCACGCTGCCGCAGGCTGCCGTGCCGGAGCATGTGTCCGGAACGGTGGAAAACGATGCGCTTTTCTCCTTCTCCTATGGCCTGTTTGTCCTGACCGCCAGAGAGAACGGCAGGGACAACGGCTGCATCATCAACACGGCCATACAGGTCACAAGCACACCCAAGCGGATTTCCATCGCGGTAAACAAGCAGAACCTGACGCACGACATGATCCTGCACACCGGCGTGTTCAATCTTTCGGTGCTGTCGCAGGACGCGACCTTTAAGACCTTTGAACAGTTCGGCTTCCGCAGCGGGCGCAGCACGCCGGATAAGTTTGACGCCTCGGGCGAGGCGGTACGCAGCGCCAACGGCCTGCGCTATCTGACGGAGGGTGTCAATGCCATTCTCTCCGGACGGGTCATCCAGACCATGGACTGCGGCACGCATACCCTCTTCCTCGCGGAGGTCACGGAGGCCAAGACGCTTTCCAAAGTGCCGTCCGTCACATACGCCTATTACTTTGCGCATATCAAGCCGAAGCCCCAGCCGGCGGAGGAGAAGAAAAAGGGCTTTGTCTGCAAAATCTGCGGCTATGTCTACGAGGGCGACACGCTGCCTGAGGACTTCGTCTGCCCCCTGTGCAAGCACGGCGCGGAGGACTTCGAGCCGCTGCAATAAAAAAGATCTCCCAAGACTGCGGGTAGTGTCCGTAAAACAGTGAATCCTCCGTATGAGCTGGTCATACGGAGGATTCACTGTTTTATGAGCTCCCAGTTATCTCCGGGGGATCTTTTATGCCCGACCGATGGAAGGTCTGCTTTGCAGGAAACGTCGGGATTATTCCACTGTGACGGATTTTGCCAGATTTCTGGGCTTATCGACGTCACAGCCTCTGGCCAGCGCCGCATAGTAGGCGAAGGCCTGCAGGGGAATGACGTTCAGGCTCGGCTGCAGGAGAGGATGCGTCCTCGGCACAAGGATGCACTCGTCGGCCGTTTTGCCGATCTCCCCGCACATATCCTCCGTGGTCAGGCCCAGTACGGTCGCGCCGCGCGCCTTGACCTCCTTCACGTTGGACATGGTCTTTTCAAACAGCTCCGGCACCGTCGCCACGGCGATGACCAGCGTATCCTTCTCGATCAGCGAGATGGGGCCGTGCTTCAGCTCTCCTGCGGCGTAGGCCTCGGCGTGGACGTAGGCGATCTCCTTGAGCTTCAGGCTGCCCTCCAGACAGGTGGCGCTGTCCAGATTCCGGCCGATGAAGAACACATCGTGGTGCTTGCTGTAATGGCCCGCCAGCGTACAGAGCTTCTGCATGTATTCCTCCGTGAGGATGCGCTCCATCGTATCGGGGAGCGTCTGCAGGGCCGCGTACAGCCTGTCATATTCCTCCCGGGGAAGCGTCCGCAGAAGCCCGCCGATATACAGCGCGAGCAGATCGATCACGGCGAGCTGGGTGGAATAGGCCTTTGTGGTTGCCACGGCGATTTCCGGGCCTGCCCAGGTGTAAATCACGTCGTGCGCCGCCTTGGAGATGGCGCTGCCGACGACATTGACGATGGCAAGCGTGCGCGCGCCGCGCGCCTTTGCCTCGCGCAGGGCGGCGAGGGTATCCGCCGTCTCGCCCGACTGGCTGATGATGATGACCAGCGTATCCGCGCCCAGCACCGGATCGGAATAGCGGAATTCCGAGGCAAGCACCGGCTCCACGGGAATGCGGCAGGTCTTTTCCAGAATGTATTTGCCCAGGCAGCCGACGTAATACGCCGAGCCGCAGGCGACAATGTAGATGCGCCGGAGACTCCGCAGGTATTCCTCCGTCAGGCTGAGGTCGTCGAGGACAACACGGCCGTTTTTCAGGCGGGGATTGAGCGTGGCGCGCAGCGCCTTGGGCTGCTCGTGGATCTCCTTGATCATGAAATGAGGGTAGCCGCCCTTTTCCGCCGCGGACATCTCCCAGGTGATGTGCTCCGGGTGCTTTTCAATTTCCGCGCCCGAGGCGTCAAAGAAGCGGGCGTGCCCGGCGGTGAATTCCACCATTTCGCCGTCGTTGAGATAGACAACCTCACGCGTGTACTTCAAAATGGCCGGGACGTCCGAGGCGATGAAGTTCTCATCCTCGCCGAAGCCGAAGATCAGCGGGCTGTCTTTCTTGAGGCCGATCATGGTGTCCGGACAGTCCAGACACAGAATGCCGAGCGCATAGCTGCCGTCCATTTGTGCGGCGGCGCTGCGTACCGCGCTGCGCAGATCGCCCTCCTGCTCATAGCAGTACTCCAGCAGGTTGACGGCGACCTCCGTGTCGGTGTCCGAGCTGAAGCGCTTGCCGTGCGCCTGCAGGAATTCCTTCAGGGGAAGATAGTTTTCGATGATGCCGTTGTGAACGATGCTGATTTTTCCATTGGTGGAAACATGAGGGTGGGAATTTTCAAAAGAGGGGGCGCCGTGCGTTGCCCAGCGGGTATGGCCGATGCCGATGACGCCGGGGACGGATTCGCCGTTGTTCGTAATCTCCCGCAGGGCGGCCAGACGGCCCTTTGCCTTTGCAATTTCAAAGTGATGATCGGAAAAAATGCACAGACCGGCCGAATCGTAGCCGCGGTATTCCAGCTTGGAAAGACCGTCCAGCAGGATCGGGGCCGCCTGCTGCTTGCCTGCGTAACCAACTATTCCACACATAAACAAACCTCCGTATGCTGGCTTGGGATGACTCATCCTGAGTAGCATACGGAGATTATATCCGATTTTTTTGTCAAAATCAACTGAAAATTTATATTTTTCGTTTTTCCATCAAAAATCGTCGAAAATGGACAACTGCCGCGGGGCCAGAGCGGTGATGGATGCGGGCGCCTGAGGCAGCAGCTCCGCGCCGAGAGAGGCGAGTGCCGCCATGGCTTCGGAGCCGTCTCCGAAGGCAAAAACGGGCGACAGGCCGCGGCGCAGATTGTCTGCGGTGCCTGACCATGTGCCGCCGGTGCGCAGGCCGCACTGCGCGACAAAGACCTTTTCTCCCAGCGCGTGGATCAGATGATTTCTGTGCAGGGCGCGCGCGGACGTAAAGGCGCATTGGTAACCCTCTTCGCTGCAGAACAGCATATGCTCCCGCGGGGCGTGGCGCGTCAGCTCATCCGGCACGATACAGATCACAT
>CAJMQR010000040.1 GCA_905215665.1 uncultured bacterium
GGCGACCTTGAAGGTTCTGTCGCTGAAGCGCGCCACACATTTCAGCCAGCCGTTTTCACACTCGCAGGCGTAGTAGTGCGCGGTGCTTTCGGGGCTCTCTCCGCGGCGGCGCTTCCTCTTTTTGCCAAAGATGACATCAATCATCAGGCTGACGCCCCACAGGAGCAGGAACACGGGGATGACGAGGCTCCAGCCCAGAGCCACCTTCCACACGCCGAACTCCGTCAGGAGAAAATACGCACCGGCCAACGTGACCGCCAGCGGGAAGAAGGATGGATGATGTACCATTCCGGCAAGCCCGCCGATCAGCAGCGCCGTCGTCCACAGGACCGTCCACCAGGACACCCCCAGCTCCGGTTTGAGCGCGGTCAGAAGCAGCAGGCCGCCGATGCAGAGAATATAAACGGCAAACCAGATGCCCTCCCAGCGCTTCAAATGGAGGCTGTATTCCATCTGCCGCTCCGGTTTGTTCCCCACGATCTCAGCCTCATGTACCTTTCCCGGTTCCTCCTTGCCCAGAAGCTCATCGACCGTAATGCCGAAGATCTCCGCGAGTACCGGCAGCAGGCTGATATCCGGACAGGACAGGTCATTTTCCCACTTGCTGACCGCCTGTGCGCTGACGCCGATGCGCTCAGCAAGCTGCTCCTGTGTCAGCCCAAGCCGCTTTCGATGCTGCATAATACGTTTTCCCAAAGTCATTTCACTCATTTTACTTCCCTCCCTTTATCTGCTCTTATGCAGAGATCCAATAAAAACCATGTCTTTGAAGAAAGGCTGTTTTTCATCGGGTGCAGTATTACTATGCCATAAATGGGGCAAAAAAGCTATCACCCAAGCGTTAAAATGCGAAAAAAATATTTCAACCCCCGGTTGAGCGGACTCAACCGGGGGAATATGGCGGGAAAGCGGCGGCTTATACGTTGTAGATCGCGCCGAGGAAGAGGAAGGTCTGCAGTTCACGGTCATAGATCCCGCAGACAAAGGGCCGGTCTACTCTCACGGTCTTGTAATTCTCCACGGCGGTGCTGCCTGACATTTCCACCACAGTTGCAGCGGCGGCTTCCGTTCCGGTCTCATTGACCTGCAGGAAGGTTCTGTGCAGAATCTGGCTGATATAAAGCCCCTTCTCTCCCGCCTGACTCATTGCGGAGAAGTCCGCCAGATTCGGGTCCAAAGCATCGCTCATGCCCATCTGTCTGAGCGCGTTGTTCATCTCACCGCTGTATTCCGTTTTGAACTTCGGCATGGCCGCCCGGATGCGCGTCTGCTCCGCGCCCGCAATCAGCGCGGTGAGCTTCTCTCCGCTCAAAGCGGCGATATACTCGTCCAGAGACACGCCCTCTTTGGGCAGCAGAACCGCATAGCAGAAACGGTCGTTCTTATAGTCCTTGAGGAAGCCCGTGGTATTCTCGTCGTGCAAATACCATCTTTCCTCGGAATGCATCAGCTCCGCCGTTTTGTCACCGTTGGCGCCGTGGAAGGTGTCCTTGATGACATCGGAAGTATCATACTCAAACTTCCATCTGGCGGTAAAGGCCAACGCATTGACCAGATACATCAGAGCATCCGGATTCATCTCGTTCAGAATCTCGCGGATCCGTCCCTTTGTCTGAGTGCTGACCCACTCGTTGATCCGTTTGCAGGTCTTGTCGTCAAAGGCTGCCGCCTGAATTTCTGCGCCATAGTAATTCTGATTGATCTGCCGGAATTCCTCGCTGATCTCAAAGTCCTCCCGCACCCAGATGGCATTGGCTGCGGAGAATTCCTCGCTGTTTTTCTGCGCACAGGCCAGCAGATAGCCGTTGAGCTGCTCCAGCGGCAATCCGAAAAGCGTCTCCATCTGCGAGCGTGTCTCACCGGATGCGCCGTTGGCTGTCATCGCCAGCGCCATCAGAACGGAGTAGGGCGAAAGCACCGTGTTCTCCCCGGATCTGACGGCATTTTGCAGCAGGCGTGCGGCAAAATCCGCGCTTGCCGCTTCAAAGGAGGCGTCCACCGGTTTTGCTTCGCCGTTTCCCTGCCCGGAGGGCTGCACCGGCTCCTGCTGTTCCGCAGAGGGCTGCGGCTTGTCCGTCCCCTGCGTGTTCTCCGTCTGCTTCGGCTCGGTCGGGGCCGAAGGCACGCCGCAGGCTGCAAGCTGCAGACACAGCGCGGCCAGCAGCAGGAATATGATCATATTCTTACGTTTCATAGGTTTCTCCTCCTGTTCTTCGCTGTCTGTTATTCAGACGCACGCGCAAGGAAAAAGTTCCCTGAAAAGAGCCGCAGCCGGATGACCTGCACCCGGCTGCGGTTGTTCATGTTCTTCTCAAAAAGATCTCGCCGCATTTCCGACAGACCACCTTGGTCTGCCCTCCGATCACGGGAACGGACTGCACCGCGTGGCAGGCGGGACAGCGGAAAAAACGTTTCTTTCTGCGGTGGCGCAGCCGCACCTTGAACTTCCGCGCGGCAAAAAGCGACAGAAACCGCCGTCTCATGCGTTACCCTCCGTTTTGTCCTCTCGCGTGCCGCGAAGAATCGCCGTGTAACGAACCAGATAGAGGGCAAAGGCCAGCATGATCAGTACGGAGCAGACGATAGCGTCGATCAGCACAAAGGTCGGATTCGCATCGCGCCAGAGCATCAGGATAAACATGGACAGATAGATCGTGAGCGTGCAGATCTTTCCGTACCAGCCGGCGCTGTAAACACTGTGCGTGCGGCGCAGGGCAATCAGCGTCAGAATTCCGATGGAGACTTCCTTGCAGATCAGGATTCCGACCATCCACCAGTATTTCATGGGCATCAGGCACAGCAGTACCGCAATCTGCGTCAGTTTATCCGCCACGGGGTCGATGGCCTTGCCGAAGTCCGACACCAGATGGAAGGTACGCGCTATCCAGCCGTCCACGACATCCGTCGCGCCGGAGAGCAGCAGCATCCCAAAGGCCCACCAGTATTCCGCCCGGAAGTTGAGCCAGATGATCAGCGGAATCAGCAGAATCCGGAAAAAGCTCAGCAGATTCGGAAGCGTCAGAATCCGGTTCGTGTCCGCCCGCTGCGCATGCTCAATCCTCAGTTTCTCTTTCTCGTCCATGTTCTTCCTCCTTCTGCACGGTCGGGACAAACATCTCGGCCACTTTGGATCTACGCTGACTTTTCTGATGGAAAAATCCGATCACACTGAACACCAGCGCACCGATCAGATTGACAATGAGATCGCCCATAGTGTCGTAAAGGCCGATATCCAGATAGCCTCCCAGCCCCAGGCTCTCCCCGTTGACCGCGACATCCGTGATGCCGGAAACCGTGATTGGGATGTTCCTGCGCGTCGGGTCGAGCGTGACGGACGTGATTGCGTTGACGATCGTATCCTTCTGCATATCCTTCATAAACAGGCGGTCGACGGAGAACTCAAAGATCTCCCACAGCGCGCCGATGGTCATGGAGAAGCAGAAAGCAACCAGCGCCAAAAAGATGGGCGAAAGCCGGAAGCTGACCCGGTGGTCGCGGTTCAGGATATCCGCCATGGAATAGCCGACGGCAGCATAAATAAAGCCGCTGACCGTGTGCAGCGCCTTATCCCAGAGCGGTACCGTCACATAGAAGCAGGCCAGTTCCCCGAGGATTTCCGCGGCAAAGATAAAAATGACGATCGTAACCTCCAGCCCCGTCGGAAGCTGCATATGCATCTTTCTCGAGACGATGGAGGGCAAAAACAGCAGGAAGAGCGTCAGAATGCAGGTGAACACACTCTCCGCCTGACCGGTAAACAGCGAGCGGATCAGCACCGCCACCACAATCAGACGCACCACCGCATAAGTGATGAGCGTCAGCCTGCTCTTGCCCTTCCAGTAGTCGCGCCAATGCTTTTTTGTCTGTTTTTTCATATAGCATCCCTCATTATGGTTTTATCATAAACCGCGAACATCAACTCAAGATCAACTGATTATAAATTTTTGTTAAAAAAGCATACATTTTCTTTTACAAACGCCTGCGGCGTATGATATACTTGTCCCATCGGAGGTGGTTCCATGTTCAAAATACTGGTGGCGGAGGACGACGCCGAACTGCAGCAGCTTTTCTGCCGCGTTCTGACGCGCAGCGGCTTTACCGCCGTCGGCGTCCCGGACGGCGTCGCCGCGCTGGAGGTGCTGGAAAAGGAATACATCGACCTGATTGTCTCGGATATCATGATGCCGCGCATGGACGGCTACACGCTGGTGCGCAGCCTGCGTGACGCGGGCAACACCATTCCCGTGCTGATGATCACCGCCAAAGACAGTTTTCAGGACATGCAGTTCGGCTTTCTCGCGGGGACGGACGACTACATGGTCAAGCCCGTCAACGTCAACGAGCTGGTTCTGCGGATTCACGCGCTCCTGCGGCGGGCGCAGATGGTGGCCGACCGGCAGCAGAGCATGGGAGGCACCACCTTTGAGTTTGACACCTTCACCGTCCGCACCGGAAGCACCCAGCTTGTTCTTCCGCAGAAGGAATTCCTGCTTCTTTATAAGCTGGTCTCCTCTCCGGCGCATATTTTTACGCGGCAGCAGCTTATGGACGACATCTGGGGCGTGGACTCCCAGACCGATCCCCGCACCGTGGACGTGCATATCAACCGTCTGCGCGACCGCTTCCGCGACAATCCCGACTTTGAGATTATTACCGTCCGCGGGATCGGATATAAGGCGGTCAGGAAATGAAACGGGTAAAATTATCGTTCCGTATGCGCGCCTATTACATGCTGATCGTCTTTGTGATCGTGCTGTTTTCCTTCGGGTCCGTCGCAGGCGTGCTCTTTCTGCTGCAGCGGATGAATCTCATCCGGAATCTCAGTTTCTCCACGCTGATTGCTCTGCTGCTCGTCTCCTCCATCGCAGGCGGCCTGACGACCTATTTCATCGGCCGGCGCATCCTGACGCCCATGGTCAAGCTCAGCAACGCCTCCAAGGAGGTCGCCCGTGGAAACTATCAGATCACGGTCAGCGACGCCAGCAAGCTCGAGGAGGTACAGACCACCTTCCGGAATTTCAATGCTATGGTGCGGGAGCTGAACGGCATCGCCACACTCAGCAACGATTTCGTCGCCAATGTCTCGCACGAATTCAAAACCCCGCTGACCGCAATCGAAGGCTATGCCATGCTGCTGCAGGACAGCACCCTTCCCCCTGCCGAACGGGAGGAATATCTGAACAGAATTCTTTTGAACACCCACCGGCTTTCCACACTGGTGGGAAATATTCTCATGCTTTCCAAGATTGAAAACAAGTCCCTCTCCGAGCAGAGTATCGTCTTCCGGCTCGACGAGCAGATCCGTCAGGCCGTGGTTGCGCTGGAGGCCCAGTGGGCGGAGAAGAACATCGGCTTCGACGCGGTGCTCGATCCCGTCAGCATCACCGGCTGCGAGGGTCTGCTCAGTCAGGTATGGACCAATCTCATCGGCAATGCCATCAAATTCAGCGACGAGGGGCAGGAAATCCGTATCCGGCTTCTGGAGCAGACGGAATGCGTGGTCGTCAGCATCACGGATCACGGCTGCGGCATGACGCCTGAGGTTCAGCAACACATTTTTGAAAAGTTCTATCAGGGAGACAGCTCCCGCAAATCTCTCGGCAACGGTCTGGGGCTTGCGCTGGTCAAGCGCATTGTGGAGCTTTCGCAGGGCGTGATCGAGGTGGACAGCGCCCCGGGCGCCGGCTCCACCTTCCGCGTCATCCTGCCGAAATAGTCTTAGCACTCTTTCGTGGAGAGTGCTAAAATTCACGGTTTGTTCATACTTTACGCAAGAATTGTTCATAATACGGTGGGAGAATGAATTCAGAAAAACAAAGAACCACGGGTTCCCGTGGGGATATCTGAATGGAGGAAAGAATCATGACAAATCTCACACCGTATCGTAAGCATACTGAAGCGACCCTTTATAACCCCTTCCGCGAGCTGGAAGAATTTGAGCGCAGCATCTTCGCGCCGGACACGCTGGCTTCCTTCCGCGCCGACATTGAAGACGAGGGCGACAACCTGATCCTCTCGGCAGATCTGCCCGGCTTTGACAAAAAGGACATCCAGATCGACATCGACGACGACCGCCTGGTCATCCGCGCGGAGCGTCATTCCAACTATGAGAAGAAGGACAAGAAGAACGGCTTCCTGCGCTGCGAGCGTTCCTATGGCAGCTACAGCCGCAGCTTCAATCTGGACGGCATCGACGTTGATAAGATCAGCGCCGCCTATGAAAACGGCGTCCTGAAGCTGACGCTTCCGAAGCTGGTTCCCGCAAAGGCAGCCACGCGCCGTCTGGAAATCAAATAACCGTTTCAGCAAGGCATCAAGCCGCAGGCCGGAAGGCCTGCGGCTCTTTTTTGCTCTTGGGGTGGATTCCCCGTCCCGCCGGACAGGAAACCGAAATCCCCGGCAGAAAAAAATGCAGTTGCGCGGGCAAGCCCGCTGTGATAGAATAAAGCCGCCGTTTTCCAACGTTATCAGGCGGCAGATTTGCGAGGAGAATACTATGCGAGGAATCCCGTCATTGATCACCGATATCCGAAAAAAGGTATTTACAGAGGTCGCGCGCATGGCCTACGAAAGCAGCGACTATACGAAAGCCGAAGACCTTCCCTATGTGATCGTCCCCGGAGAGAATCCCCTGCACAGAGAGTCGATTTTTCTGGAGCGGGCCATCGCGGGCGAGCGCATCCGGCTGGCGATGGGCCTGTCTTTACAGCCGGTGCAGCAGCGCAGCCTTTTGACCGAGGGCATGGATCACGCCGCCATTGCGGAGCAGTATTACGAGCCGCCGCTCATCAACATCATCCCCTACGCCTGCCACGCCTGTCCTTCAAAGCAGTATCGTGTCACGGAGCTGTGCCAGAACTGTCTGGCCTCCTCCTGCCATCAGGTCTGCCCAAAGGACGCCATCCGCTTTATCAACGGAAAGAGCTACATCGATCAGAAAGCCTGTATCAGGTGCGGCAAATGCTCCAAGGCCTGTCCCTATCATGCCATCACACTGATTGAAAGTCCCTGCCAGTCCGTCTGCGGCATGGATGCCATCCGGAAAGACGCCAACGGCCGCGCGGTGATCGATCAGGACAGGTGCGTAGCCTGCGGTCAGTGTCTTGTGAACTGTCCCTTCGGCGCCATTGTGGACAAGGGACAGATCTATCAGGTGGTGCGCTCCATCATGGAGGGAGAGAAGGTCATCGCGATCGTCGCGCCGGCCTTTATTGGCCAGTTCGGCAAGCACTCCACGCCGGAAAAATTCACCGCCGCCATGAAGGAGCTGGGGTTTGCCGGCGTGGTGGAGGTGGCCGTCGGTGCGGATATCTGTACCATGGAGGAAGCGAAGGACTTTCTGGAAAAGGTTCCGTCGCAGCAGCCCTATATGGCAACCTCCTGCTGTCCTGCATGGCACTCCATGGTCTACAAGCTCTACCCCGATCAGGCAAAGAACATCTCCATGACGCTGACGCCCATGGTCTTTACCGCGCGGCTGCAAAAGAAGGAGCATCCCGGCTGCAAAGTCGTTTTCGTCGGCCCCTGTGCCGCGAAAAAGCTGGAGGCCATGCGCACAAGCATCCGCAGCGATGTGGATTTTGTGCTGACCTTTGAAGAGCTGATGGGGATGTTTGAAGCCAGAAACATCGATTTTTCCAAACTTTCCGGCGGAGAAGATATGCGCGAGGGAACCGCGGCAGGCCGCGGCTTTGCAGTCTCCGGCGGTGTTGCCGGTGCGGTGGCGGGTGTGATCTCCAAAATTGCGCCGGAGCGGGAGATCCGGACCGCCAGCGCCGAGGGTCTGCGCGAATGCCGTCAGCTTATGGCCGTTGCAAAAGCCGGGAAATACGACGGCTATCTTCTCGAGGGCATGGCCTGTCCCGGCGGCTGCGTGGCGGGCGCGGGAACGCTTCTGCCGGTGGAGCTTGCGGCCCGTGTGGTCAGTCAGTATCAAAAAGAGGCCGATAAGGCCAGTCCAATGGACAGCCGGTACAGCGAGACAGGAAGCGAGCTGATCGACTGATGAAAAAGGCGACTCTAAGAATCACATACACGGCGGCGCTGCTGGCGCTGCTGATCGTATTGCAGTGGGCAACGAGGGCGGCCGGCCAGCTCGTGACCGGAAGCTGCGTCAACTGCGTGCTGGCCGTTGCTGCGCTGGTTTCCGGCTGGCAGGGAGGTCTGGCCGTCGCGGTCGTGTCTCCCTTTGTAGCCTTTCTTCTGGGCATCGGGCCGAAGAACATCGCCGTCGTACCCGCCATCGCCGTGGGCAACGCTGTACTTGTGATGCTCCTCTGGCTCTTCCTGCACAGGCGGATCACCGTCCTAAATGGCATTTTTGGCGTGCTCGCTGCCGCGGCGGGAAAGTTTCTCGTACTTTATCTGCTGGTGGTGCAGCTTTTGTGCAGGCTCCTGACGCTGCCGGAGAAGCAGGCGGCGATGTTTTCCTCCATGTTTTCCTGGCCGCAGCTTGTCACCGCGCTGATCGGCGCAGCCGCGGCCATGGCGCTGCTTCCGCTCGTGCTGCGCGCCCGTACCCACAGGAACGGATAGAGCCCCCTTCCCGGCCGTCATGCAGCACGGAAGAACCGTGCCAGATTCTCATAAAAAGCGTCTCTGACAGATGTCTGAGACGCTTTTGTTTCAAATCTTGACCAGCCGCGATGAGTGAATTCTGTGAGTCGAAAAATGTCAAAATCAATTGACACGCGTCTGTTTCAGAGCTATGATATAGGTATATCATTTCATGACATATAAGCGATTCTGACAGTCTCCGCATTGAGAGGAAAGAAGAGATCATGATGAAAAGAGCGTTTCTTGTTCTGGTGCTGCTTCTGCTTTTGACTCCGGCGAGGGTCTTTGCCGCGGAGCCTGCATGCCCGGAACTCAACGGAGATCTGCCGGACTGCGACCTGTGCCCCGGGATGCAGCCTCCCCTTCTTTCCGTAAGTGCCTCTTCTCCGGACGGAGGGACACTGGAATATCAGTGGTACGGCAGCGCGAGCGGAGAAATGTCCGCGCGCTCTGTCATCGAAGG
This sequence comes from uncultured bacterium, assembly GCA_905215665.1. Lineage (GTDB taxonomy): Bacteria > Bacillota > Clostridia > Oscillospirales > Oscillospiraceae > JAZOXB01. The sequence goes on from CAJMQR010000040.1 coordinate 9,020, forward strand.
GGCAACCGGCCCTTCCTACCGTCCGGCGCAGCAGAGCGGGATAATGTACTACTGCGTGGAGATCCGGAACACGGACGCAGACGGGCAGCGCAGCGCGCCGGTCTGCACCCGTCTTGCACGGGTCAGCTTTTCCGGCGTCTGGACCAGCCTGAGAATTCTCTCCCTACCGGACAGATTGGAATATACCTGCGGCGAAACGCTCGACCTGACCGGCCTGTGCGTGCGGCTGTACTACCCCGGCGGTTACATGGACTTTTCGGACGGCGA
>CAJMQR010000041.1 GCA_905215665.1 uncultured bacterium
CTTTCGCGGTAATCTCCGCGCCCCGCGCCGCTCCAGTCCAGCGGAAGCACATCCAGACAGCAGGCGTTGCTTTTTTCGTCGTACAGAACGCTGTCGCCCCAGCCGAGACCCGGCCGAACCGCCAGGGCGTCTGCATCCTCCAGCGCTACCGGCTCTCCGAAATGGAGCTGCTCCAGAAAGCCCTCCGGACGGGCGCGGAACAGATAGGACGCAGTCTCATTCTGAAGATGAAATACGCCGTTTCTCTCCTCAATCATCGGATATCATACGCCTCCTTCGCCACATATTCCGCAAACGCTTCCTCCGTGACGCCGCCGGCGGCAATCATGCCGGCGTAAAACTCCCCGGAGCGCTTGACGGTGCGTTTCTGCGTCTCATAGTCAATATGCACCAGTCCGAAGCGGGCGCTGTATCCCTCAAGCCACTCAAAGTTGTCGCAGAAGCACCAGTGATAGTAGCGTTCAAAGGGCAATCCGGAAGCACAGATCGCCGCCAGATGGTCATAGATGTATTTCGCCCGGAAACGGTCGTCGTTGTCGCAGGTGCCGTTCTCCGTGACCCAAAGCGGACGCGGCAGTACCTTTTGCAGTTTTTCCGCGCAGCGAACCAGTCCCTCCGGATAGATTTCCCAGTTCAGGTCGTTGCGGGGGCTTCCCTCCCGTACACCGTCGGCAAGGCCGGAGACAGTCGAGCGCGTGTAATAGTTGACGCCGTTGAAGTCGCAGTACTCGCCCGGCTTCACGTGCCAGCGGTTGCGCAGAGGCAGACGGAAGCGGCCCGTCCCCATGGCAAGCGTCAGCGCCCCCTGGAACAGCCATTCGGCCGAGCGCGCCAGCAGGCGGTGAACCAGGTTCTTCGGGTTCTTGGGATCAAATGCCCGGACATGATTCGCAAAGCCCACAAAGGTGTCCGTATATCCCATGCCTGCGCGGATCTCGTGAAGCATCCCGTAGGCCCGAATGTGGCAATATGCCATGTTTTCCATCACGTGGAAGGTCTGGAGATAGGACTTTCGTCCCGGCGGCCAGAGGCCGAAACAGTAGCCGTTGGTCGCGTAGACATTCGGCTCGTTGATGGTAATCCAGTCACCCACCAGATCGCCGAAGGACTCCCCGCACAGCCGGACGAAATCGAGAAAATCCTCCAGATTCTCCCGCTTTGCAAAGGCGCCCTTCTCCTCAAACCACATGGGGTTTGAAAAATGGTGGATTGTCACCAGCGGGCGGATGTCCCTGTCGCGCAGGTAAGACAGCTCCTCACGGTAGTGCCGGATTGCCTCTTGCGACGGTTTGCCGCGCTCCGGCACCAGCCGCGCCCATTCCAGCCCCAGCCGGCAGACGCGCATCCCCATAGCCGCCATGAGATCGCAGTCCTCTTTCCAGCGGTTCCAGTGGTCATCGGCAACGGCGGGATCCGATCCGTCTTTTATGTATCCCCTGTGATACCAGTCGTTCCAGTTGCTTCCGACCTCTCCGCCCTCGATCTGGGCGGCCGCGGAAGATACACCCAGCAGAAAATTCTCCGGGAATCGCAGCTTCATGTCCGGTGCCTCCTTTTTTGGAATTCTCTCTTTTCATAGTACCCTCTGCGACCCTTCCTGTCAATTGTATTCTTGCATTTCTCCGGTTTGACGAAAGCAGAAGGACATGCTACAATAAAGCCGAAAGGATGTGACCGATATGGCGCGTGAACGCTGGTATAAGGACATGGTATTTTATCAGATCTGGCCGCGGAGCTTCTGCGACGGCAACGGCGACGGTATGGGCGACCTCTGGGGCGTGTATGAAAAGCTGGATTATCTGAAAAGTCTCGGCGTGGACGGCGTCTGGTTCTCGCCGCTGTACCCCTCTCCCGGTGCCGACTGCGGCTATGACATTTCCGATTATATGGACATCGATTCCATGTACGGCGGATTGGAGGCGTTCCGCAAGGTGCTTGACGGGCTGCATGAACGCGGCATGAAGCTCATCATGGATCTGGTCATCAACCACACGAGCGATGAACACGAGTGGTTCCAGAAGTCGCGGCGCCGCATCGAGCCCTATACGGATTACTATATCTGGCGTCCCGCCGGAAAGAACGGGAAATGTCCCAACAACTGGGACAGCCATTTTGAGGGCAAGGCATGGCAGTGGGACGAAGTGCGGCAGGAATACTACCTGCACCTGTTCGCGGTCAAGCAGCCCGATCTCAACATGGATATTCCTCTCGTGCGTGAGGAGGTCAAAAAGCTGCTGCGCTTCTGGCTGGATATGGGTGTGGACGGCTTCCGTGAGGACGTCATCACCTTTATTTCCAAAAAAGAAGGGCTGCCCAACGACCGTCTGTTTCCCCTCTACCGCGGCATCCGCTTTTATAACCACGGTCCCCATATTCATGAATACCTGCAGGAATTCCGCCGCGACGTCTTTGACCATTACAACTGCATGACGCTTGCGGAAGCGCCGCTGGTCAGCCCGAAACGTGCGCTGGAATACATCGCGGAGGACGGCGCGGCCGAGCTGGACATGATGATTCAGTTCCAGTGCATGTGCGCCGACTGCCTGTTTACGGACTACCTGCCCACAAAATTCTCTCTGCGCCGCCTGCGCAAAGCCTTCGGCCGGTGGCAGCGTAAGCTGGACGGACGGGCATGGAATATGCTCTATCTGGAAAATCACGATCATCCCCGCATCATTTCCCGCTACGGTTCGGAGAATTACCGCGTGGAAAGCGGAAAAATGCTGGCAGTCTCCTATCTCTTCCAAAAGGGCACGCCTTTTCTCTATCAGGGGCAGGAGATCGGCATGACCAACTGGCGTCCCGAAAGCGCGGAGATGTACGAGGATGTACAGACGCGCAACCAGTGTCTGAATCTCCGTGGAGAAAAGCGGCTCAAGCGGCTCTGGCGCGGTTCCCGGGACTCGGCGCGCACGCCGATGCAGTGGAGCGCGGAAAAGAACGCCGGCTTTACCAGCGGCGAGCCTTGGTTTTATGTAAACCCGAATTATACGGAAATCAACGTCGCCGCGCAGGAAAAGGATCCGGATTCCCTGCTGCAGTTCTACCGGAAAGCCATCGCGCTGCGCAAGTCATTGCCTGTCATCCGCGACGGCAGCTACCGGGAGTTCTGCCGCCGTTCCGGAAAGCTCTACGTCTATGCCCGTGAAACCGCTGCGCAGCGGCTCCTTGTTGTCTGTTCCTTTACCGCCTCGCCCGTGCATTTCCATGCGCCGAAAGGATATTCGCTGGCTGAAATGCAGCTTCTTCTCCGGAATTACGGCGGCGAGACCGAACAGAACGGCTTCGTCACAAAGCCTTATGAAACGCGGGTGTATCTGCAGGAGCGCTGACAAACCTGAAACACGCCGGTCTTTCCTGAGAAGCGGGAAAGACCGGCGTGCTTTTACAGGACAAGGTTTAAAACGGCACACAGGACGACGCCAAAGGCAGTCGGCAGCAGAATCGACAGCAGCGTCCATTTGACGCTTCCCGTTTCCTTTTTGATGGTCATCAGCGTTGTGGTGCATGGCCAGTGAAACAGGAAGAATACAATGGTACACAGCGAAGTGCGCCATGTCCACTGGTTTGCCGCCAGAATCGCCCCCATGGCGGCGGAACTCTCGTTGCCGTAGGTACTGCCCGCGGTCAGGATCATCATTACGATGGGCAGGACCAGCTCGTTCGCGGGACTTCCCAGCAAAAACGCCAGAAGCACTGCGCCGCTCATGCCGAGGAAGCTTGCCGGCGGATTCAGAAATGCCGCGGTGGACTGAAGGATGCTCTCTTCTCCCACCGAGAGATTGGCAAGCAGCCAGATCACCAGGCCCGCCGGCGCGGCCACAGCCACGGCACGCCCCAGAACAAAGAGCGTTCGGTCCTTCACCGAGCGCACGATGACCTGCCAGATGCGCGGCCGGCGGTAGGGCGGCAGTTCCAGCGCGAAGGAAGAGCTCTCCCCGCGCAGAAACGTGCGGTGCAGAAGCGCGGAAGCCGCCAGCGTCATCAGTACGGCCAGCAGGACACAGCCGGTCAGGCAGGCCGCACCCAGAAGGGACGATCCCCCCGAAAAGCTCAGACCGATCAGAAAGATCAGCGCGGGAAAGCGGCCGTTGCAGGGCACAAACGCATTTGTCAAAACGGCGATGCAGCGCTCCCGCGGAGAATCGATGATGCGGCAGCCGACTACGCCCGCCGCATTGCACCCAAATCCCATGCACATGGTCAATGCCTGCTTGCCGCAGGCGCCCGCCCTGTAAAAGCCATGATCCATAAGGAAGGCGACGCGCGGCAGATATCCGAAATCCTCCAGAATGGTAAAGATTGGGAAAAAGATCGCCATGGGTGGCAGCATGACGGAAACCACTCTCGCCAGCGTGGCATATACGCCGTCAAGCAGCGCGCCGCACAGCAGCGGCGGCAGCCCGACAAGCTCCGCACCGCGCCGCAAAAGGCCGCCGAGCCGGTCAAAGCACCATTGCAGCCCCTCGGAGGGATAATTTGCCCCCTCTATCGTGAGCCAAAAGACGCCAAGCAGCAGCGCAAGCATCACGAGATATCCGAAAAACGGATGCAGCAGCACCGCGTCCAGCCGCTGCGTCAGGGTATACGTCCTTTTTTCACTCTGCCGCTGTGCGTCCCGTGCGAGCTTTTCCGCCCGGTGGACGAACTGACGCGCAATCTCGTCGGATTCCTGTTCCGTCCGGCCGCGAATCCCACTGCCGTTTTGTGCCGGCCTCGTTGGAAGGAAACCGTCACAGACGCCCCGTATCGCTTCCTGAAGCTCTGCGATTCCCTCGCAGCGGCCGGCTGAGGTTGTTACCACGGGAACGCCCAGGGCGCGCTCAAGCTGTTTCGCATCCACCGTCAATCCGGCCCGTGCCGCTTCATCCATGAGGTTGACGCACAGAACCACACGAGGCGTCAGCTCCAGAATCTGCAGCGCCAGATACAGCGTGCGCTCCAGACAGGTCGCATCGCAGATGACCACCGTACAGTCTGCCCCGCCTTCGCGCAGGAACCCCTCGGCCACGACTTCCTCCTGCGAGGTGCTGACAAGGGAATATGTACCGGGCAGGTCGGCCAGCCGGTAAGTCTCCCCTTTGTAATCATAGCTGCCCTGCGCCAGTTCCACGGTCTTTCCCGGCCAGTTCCCCGTATGTTGGTTCATACCTGTCAGCGCGTTGAAGAGCGTGCTTTTCCCCACGTTGGGATTTCCCGCAAGTGCGACTGTCTTCATGCACCGTCCACCTCCACGCAGATCCGCGCGCTGTCCTCGCTGCGCAGGGCAACCATCGTTCCGCGGAAGCTGTAAATCACGGGGTTGCCAGCCAAACTCCGCCGGACGCAGCGCACCTTCGTCCCCTCGATCAGCCCGAGATCCAGCAGGCGGCGGCGAATTGCGCCGGTCAGCAGCAGTCCGCTGACCGTCCCCGACTGTCCGGCGGAAAGCCGGTTTAGTGTCATTCCCTGTTCCTCCTTTCCGAGCAGGCGTAAGCCTGCAGTACAGTCTATACAGCCCGATGGGGTTTTGTGCCTTTTTCTGTCTGATCTGCACAGACGGCCCGCTTCCGGCATAAAACATAGAGACAGACTGATAGGAGGCAACGCTATGACTTCAACCTTTTTCCTCGGCACATGTACGCCGCAGGGCTTTGTTTCACACTACGATTCTCTCTTTGAAGAGCTGGAACAGCTTTACATCATCAAGGGCGGCTCCGGCTGCGGGAAATCGACCTTCATGCGCAGGATAGGCGCTGAGGCCGAGCAGCGCGGTCTGGATGTTTCCTACATTCTCTGCTCTTCCGATCCGGATTCTCTGGACGGCGTGCTGCTGCCGTCGCTTTCCACCGGTTTTGTAGACGGCACCGCGCCGCATGTGCTGGAGCCGCGTCTGTGCGGCGGCGGCGCGAACTATCTGAATTTCGGGGAATTCTACGACAGCGACGGACTTCGAGCGAACGAAGCGGAGATCCGCCGCACGCAGCGCGAAAACGCCGCGCAGTATCCCCTTGTCACCTCCTGCCTGGCGGCGGCGGACCGCCTGCTGGATTCCGTGCGCACCGTTACGGCCGGACCTGTGTACGATGAGGAAATGTCCGCCATTGCGGAATGTCTTGCCCTGTCCGCATTGAAGCCGATAGGCGATTCTCCGAAAATCAGCCGCCGTTTCCTGGAGGCAATTACACCGGCGGGCGGGTGGTTCTGTACGGAAAGCGCCCGTACACTGTGCGAGAGGGTCTATATCCTGCGCGACGACTATCTTCTCGCACCCAGACTTCTAAAGCTGCTCCTGCAGCGTGCCACCGCTTTCGGCCATACCTGCATCGTGTGCTATTCCCCGCTGCAGCCGCAGGGCGCACCGGCGCATCTTCTGATTCCCTCCGCCGGCGCGGCATTCCTCTGCGACAGCGCGGCGCACCCCTGCGAGGGCGACGCTTTCTGCCGTCTTGACCTCAGTTCGACACTGGCACCCGCGCTGCGCAGGGAACTACAATTCTGTCTGGATACGAAGCTGGCGCTCCTGCGGCAGGCTGCCGTGCATATGCGGCAAGCCAAGCGGCTGCACGACCGGATGGAGCTGCTGTGCCGGCCCTTTGTGGATTTTGAGGCGGTCGACCACTTTACCGCCGCCACAGTCGCACGGCTGTTTTCATAGGAAAAGCCCTCCGGGAAACCGGAGGGCCGATATCATCGGATGAAGTTGGTTTTCACGACCGGTTCGTACTGCGGCGGAAGAACGCCCGCCTGCCGCCCGGCCTCGATACATTTCAGAAGCCACGCCATATTTTCGCCGAGGGTGCGCATCGTCTGCATTCCCTCCTCGTCCCGCAGCACTTCCTCCGGACGATTGCCGTGTACCTGATTCCAGTACTGTGATGTGACGATCGGCATGGAATTGATGCCGAAATACTTCAAAAGCCGGTCATAGCTTGCGCTTGCGCCACCCCTGCGGCAGGAGACGACGGCAGCGCCCGGCTTTCCCTTCAGCTTCCCGGCGGCGCTGTAAAACAGGCGGTCCAGGAACGCCGTACACTGGGCACTGGGGCCGGCATAGTATACGGGCGCGCCGACAATCAGCGCGTCGAATTCGTCCAGACGCGCCGCAACGGCGTTTACGCCGTCGTCAAAAATACAGCCGGAGCCTTCTCTGCATTTCCCGCAGGCGATGCAGCCCGCAACCGGCTTCGTGCCGATTTGCACAATCTCCGTCCCGATTCCGTGCTTTTGCAGCGTTTTTTCCACCTCATGCAGCGCAGTATAGGTACAGCCTGCGGGATGTGGGCTTCCGTTGATCAGCAGAACCTTCATAGCTATCCCTCCGTTTTTCTTTTATCATACCGCAATCAGGCGGAGAAATCAATTGAAAAACATGCTGCGCAATGGTATGATAGCAAAAAAGGAGGGATGTCCATGAGACGAAAAAAGCAGCTTCCCGTCTGGGGAATCGCCGCCGTGCTGTTTCTGGGCACGCTTCTTTTTACCGCCGCCGCCCTTCTTCTTCAGCCGGGGAGCTTTCCCGCGCTCCTGCGCGGATTCTGGCAGGAAAAGCTGCTGATTCTTCTGAACCTGCTGCCCGTACTGCTTTTGGCGGCGCTGCTCTGGTTCCTCTGTGGGAATCCGTTTTACGCCGTGGCAGGCGCCGGCGGGGTCGTCTGTCTTTTGTCTTATGTAAACCTGATAAAAACCGAATGCCGGAATGATCCCCTCGTCCCGGCGGATCTGACGCTTCTTCGCGAGGCCCTGACGGCCACAAGGGAGTACGCTCTCGATCTGCACTGGGGCTCGCTGGCAGCGATTCTGCTGTTCTGTGCCGCCGTTGCCTTTGCGGGTCTGTTTTTCCGGTGCCCAAGGCCGAAATGGCCCCTTCGGGCGGCGGGCGCGGTGGGCGTCAGTCTGGTCTTTGTTCTGAGCATGTCCACGCTTTACACGGACACGGCGCTCTATGCCCGTCTGTCGCCGGATGTGGACAAGGCCAACGTCCCTCTCACCTACCAACGCTGCGGCTTTCCCTACTGTTTTCTCGCAAATTACGGCCGCTATGCCGTGGAAAAGCCGGAGGATTATTTCCCGGAGGAGCTCGCTGCGCGGGGCGACGCGAAGGTCTATACCCAGCCGGAGATACAGCCGAATGTTGTCCTTGTCATGTGCGAAGCCTTCACCGATCTTTCGGAGGCAGATGCTTTCGCCTATTCCGAAGCGGAGGATCCCCTGCTGGGTTTCAGGCAGGTTGCCGCATCGGGCAGATCCGTTACCGGTCGGCTGGTCGTGAGCAACTTCGGCGCGGGGACGGCCAACACGGAATTCGACGTTCTGACCGGCATCCAGACGGAGCTGCTCGGCGTCAACTCCTCCTTCCGCACCGTTCACCGCCGCCTGAATTCACTGCCGCGCGCCTTTGCGCGCGCCGGGTACTCCACTTATTTTCTGCATCCCGGTTATTCCTGGTTCTATAACCGGGAAAGCGTCTATGCTTACCTCGGCATAGACGACTGCGTCTTTGAGGACGCTTTCTCCGAAAGCAGCCGGAAAGGAACAATGATCTCAGACGCCGCCTTCCTTGACCGTCTGATCTCCGATCTGGACGAGCGGTTCGCGGAGGAAGCTCCGGTTTTCGCCTTTGGTGTGACCATTCAGAACCATCAGTCCTACACTTATGAAAAATACGGCTTTGTTCCGCCGGAGGTTCCCGTGAACGCCGCGCTGTCCGCACAGGAGGAGGAAACCCTCCGCGTTTATATGGAGGGCATCCGTGACTCCTCGGATATGCTCCTCCGCCTGACGGAATATCTGGATTCCGTGGAGGAACCGACGCTTCTGGTCTTCTGGGGCGACCACCGGCCCGCGCTGCTGGAGGATTACGGTGTCTACCGCGCGCTTGGGCTGCGCATGGAGGGGCTGGAGCCCTTCCAGACGCCTTATCTGATTTGGGCAAACCAATCCTACGCCACACGCTGCGGGCTTCCCTCTCCGGAGCTGCCCGGGTGCCTCAGCGCAAATTATCTGGGCGCGGTCGTCTATGAGCTGGCGAATCTGACCGGTCTGGACCCCTACTTTGACGAGCTGGAGAGCCTGCGCCGCAAGCTCCCGGTGGCTGCGCACGGTCAATACATTCTGGAGGATGGCTCGCAGGTGTCGGCTCTGACCCCCTCGCAGGAAAACCTTCTGCACCGGCTGAAGGTCTGGGGCTATTACCGCCTGCAGGACGAGGCGCTGATCGAATAGATATAGATATTGAATAACG
>CAJMQR010000042.1 GCA_905215665.1 uncultured bacterium
TCCTTCTGCTTTTTCCTGTGATATTCCATGCGGTTGGAAAAGACGTAGTAACGCTGGCCGAAGTAATTCAGGAGCGCATAGGCAACGGCGCCGACGGACATTTCACAGTTTCCGCGGATGTTTTCCGGGCCGCCGAAGGAGAAAAAGGCGGTGACGCGCTGGGATTTCAGAAGCAGATGGGAACACAGCGGCGCGACGACATAATATGACAGCAGATAGCATACGACGATGTCGATCAGAAAGCGCAGAAGCTGCCGGGGCGTCGTCTTGTTGCCGCGGAAAAGCACGAAGCGGCAGGCCAGATACCAGATCAGGCTGCCAAGGCCGTAGTTGACGACGGGGGCGATGTGCTCGCTGAAGCCCGCAACGTTAAAAAGCAGAAACATGATTCCCGTACACAGGATGAAATTCAGAACGCCGATGACGAGATAGAGAATCAGGGTGCGGTCAAACATCTTTCTCAGCTTTTCCAGCTTTTTCAAGGGATGGAATCACCTCGTTTTTTAACAAATTGGGCTATATTATACCGTATTCCGCCGGAAAAAGCAAGCCCGGAGTCACGCCTTTGCCGCCAGACGGAACACGCGATCGGAGTGGCCGATCAGAATCAGGTGATCTTCCTGCACAAAACGGTAGTCGGGGCCGACGTTGGGGTTGAGTGTGGTGTCGTTCTTGACGGCGATGATCGTCACCTGATATTTCCGGCGGATATTCAGCTCCGTCAGCGACCGGCCGATCCATGCGGCGGGAACCGGCAGCTCGTAGATGGAATACTCCGCCGTCAGGGGGATGTAGTCAAAGATATTGTCCGCGTTGTAGCGTACCGCCAGCTTTTCCGCGATTTCCTTCTCCGGCCAGACGATCTCGTCCGCGCCGATCTTCCGCAGAAGATCTGCCTGAATTTTCTGCTTGGCCTTGGAGACGATCATCCGCGCGCCGTGCTGCTTCAGCAGGGAAGTCACGACCAGAGACGCCTGAAAATCCTCCCCTATAGTCACAAAGCAGATGTCGAAATTGTCCACACCCAGCGCCTCGATGATGGATTCGTTCGTGCAGTCGCAGATGTTGGAGTCGGTAAAGCGGTCGGACAGCGCGGCGATGACGTCCGGATCCTTGTCAACGATCATGACTTCGTTGCCGAGCGCCTGCAGCTTGGCCGCAAGATGGCGCCCCATGTGACCCATGCCGATGATAAGCACTGATTTCATAATGTTCTCTCCTTATCCGATCAGAATTTTCCCTGTGGGACGGTCCAGCGGCGGATCGGAACGCCTCTGGGAGAACAGCAGGACGAAGGTCAGTCCGCCCAGCCTCCCGGCATACATGAGCAGAATCAGAATCAGCCTGCTGACGGCGGAGAGCTGGGGCGTGATGCCCATACTCAGCCCGACCGTTCCCACGGCGGAGCAGACCTCAAAGGTGATCTCCTTCAGCCCGAAGGGCTCGATGGCGCACAGCGCCAGAACGGAAACAAAGGCAAGCAGCAGATAGATCATGACGATGGCGCTGGCCTGACGCAGCGTCTCGCGGTCGATGGAGTAGCGGAAGGCGTTGACGCGCATCCGCCCCCGCGCGGAAGCCAGCGCGCTGAAAAACAGCACTGCCACGGTGGTGGTCTTGATGCCGCCGGCGGTGGAGCCGGGGCTGCCGCCGATAAGCATCAGCACATCGGTCAGAAGGCTGCCCGACTCGGACAGGCTGGAAAGCTCCACGGTGTTGAAGCCCGCCGTGCGGGGAGACACGGACTGGAACAGCGAGGCGAGAACCTTCTGCGGCCAGGTGAGGCCGGCCATGGAGGCGTTGCGCTCAAAGAGCAGGAACAGCGCCCAGCCAAGCAGAAGGAGAACGCCGGAGGCCGTGAGCACCAGCTTCGTGTGAAGCTGGAACTGCCCGAAACGGAAACGGCAGCGCACGATGTCCCGCCACACCAGAAAGCCCAGGCCGCCGATGACGACCAGAACGCAGACCGTCAGATTCACGACCGGATCGGAAACGTAGGAGGTCAGGGAGGAAAAGGGCGCGCGCATTCCCATCAGATCAAAGCCCGCGTTGCAGAAAGCGGAGACGGAATGAAAAACCGCGGCATAAAGCCCGCGCCCCCAGCCGAAGTCCGGCACGAAGCGGGTCGCCAGCACTGCGGCGCCCGTCAGCTCAAAAACAAAGGTGAAGGGAACGATGTGCCGGATCAGCCCGCCCACGCCGTTCAGCGTCGCGTTTCCGGCCGACTGCATCAGCACCTTGCGGTCGTACAGGCTCAGCCGTTTTCCGATGGCAAAGGAGACCAGCGTGATGACGGTCATGAAGCCGAGACCGCCGAGCTGGATCAGGGCGAGGATCACGAGCTGTCCGAAAAGCGTCCAGCCGGTGAAGGTATCGCGGACGATCAGCCCCGTGACGCAGGTGGCGCTGGTTGCGGTGAACAGCGCGTCAAGCGGCGCGGCGGGCGCGCCTTTGGAGGCAACGGGCAGCATCAGCAGCCCTGCGCCGACAGCGATTACGGCAAAAAAACTCAGCGCGATCAGCCGCGCCGGCGTCAGTTTTTTCAGCTTCACGCAAAGACCTCCTTCCGTAACAGACACAGTATATCTCATTTCCCGCAAAAAGACAAGAGGGATGTTCCTGCGGCGCATACGAAAAAAATGCCCTCCGGGCTCCGGAGGGCAAGTCGGTTGTGGGACCGGCGCATCCGCGCCGGAATAGGAAGTGTGCTCGCATTGGATAAGCTGTAAGCCCATTGTAGCGGAAAGCGTGTGAAAAGTTTGTCGGAACCGCTCCGCCGGCGGAACTTTTTTTCGCGGATTCCGTTTTTATCTTCGGGAGTAGCTTTTTTCCGGAAAATATGATAAAATAAAAGTTACCTGTAAATATGCGGCACAAGGGGGCCAAGCTTTCAAGATGAAGAAACCAATCGGATATTACAGACTGTGTGACCTGCTGACCATGGGCAGCGTCTGCATCGCCTTTGCGGGGATAGGGATGGCCCTGACGCAGCATTTTGTCCTGTCATTTCTCTGCCTGCTGCTCTGCGGCGTCTGCGACGCTTTCGACGGCGTGCTGGCGCGCAGAAGAAACGACCCGCCGCAGAAGCAGACCTACGGCCTGTACCTTGACGCGCTGGCGGATCTGATCTGTTTCGGCGTTCTGCCCGCCGTCATCACCCTGCAGCTTGGGCGGAGCCTGTTTGCCGCCGCGGCCGGAGTGCTGTATCTTCTGGCGGCGCTTGTCCGCATCGCCTTTCACGGCGCCCTGCTGGCGCGGCAGGAGCTGGACGGACGCACCTGTCTCGGCCTGCCCACGGAGGCGTCCGCCGCGGTCTATCCCGTGCTGGGATTGGCGCTGCGGCTGCTCGACCATTCGCTGCTGCGGTATGTCATGCCGGCGCTCCTGCTGGTGCTCGCGGTTCTGTTCCTGCTGCCCGTCCGCATCAGAAAGCCCGATATTCCGGCTCTGTGTGGAAGGATCTGCAACCCGAGGGTGATTGCCTTTGTCCTCTTCCCGCTTTTTATTCTGCTGGCTTCCGACGCCTTCTTTAAGCTGAACTACGGGGTGTCGGGCGCGGCGTCCGCCCTGCTCGCCACGGTTACGGGGCATTTTCCTGCCTTCCTGTTTCTGTGGGCCTATATCGCCCTTGCGGTCTACGCGCTGTACTGCATTTTCGGCGGCAGCCGGGGCGCGAAGATCTGCGCGCTGGCTGTCATGGTGGTGTTTCTCGTCGTCAATGACATCAAATTTCAGATCATGGGCAACCCCATCCAGCTCAGCGATGTCAACTATCTGAACACGGATGGCTTTTCCATGATGGGCGCGGCCGCGGGCACCATCGGCCCGTGGATCTGGAAGGTTCTGGGCAAGACGCTGGCGGTGCTGCTGGCGGGGCTTGTATTCCTGCTGCCGGACAGGCGCCGCCGCTTCCGGCCGAAGAAGCTCGTCCTGCGCCTGACGACGCTCGTGCTTGCGCTGGGACTTCTGACCGTGCCGCTGCTGCTGCAGGGAAACGCGCATGTCCTGTCCGCCCTCTATGGCCTTACGCCGCAGGAGTCGCAGAATCTGCCGGAAAACGCGGAGATGTACTATGATTACGGCCTGTATCAGGGCCTTTATCTGGACGCCCTCTCGCCCCGCAGCGCCGAACCGGAGGAATACTCCGCCGAAAAGGCCGACCGTGCCGTCGAGGAAGGCGCGGCCAGGGTGGAGAATACCGGCGTCTGGGGCAGGGCCAATGTGGTGTTCCTGCTCTCCGAAACCTTCACGGATTTGCAGAACAATCTCCCGGAGGCGACCTTCAGCACCAGCCTGACGCCGAACATCGACGCCTACGCACAGGACGGGGACAAGATGGTCTTTGACCTGCTCGTGCCGACCTACGGCGGCGCGACGGTCAATACGGAGTTCGAGGTCATGACCGGCAGCCCGATGGCCTTCTGGCGCAGCGCCTATATCCCCTATGATTCGTATTACAATGACATCAACGGGCAGTATGCGCCCAATCTGATGCGTGAGTTCAATCACAACGGCTACGAAACCATGTATATGTCCCCCTGGGCTTCCACCCTCTACCGCAGCGGCTATGTCTACGACCTGTTCGGAGCCACGGAGACGAAGTACGACGTGGATCTGAGCGGCAGCGTCAAGGGCATCTACTATTCCGACGCGGACCTCACGGAGGATATTTTCAACGAACTGAAGGACACCTCCGAGGGGCATTACAAAATGATTCTGGCCGCCTCGGCGGAGAATCACTATCCCTATTCCGGGGACAAGTTTGACCAATATGACGTGGACGTAGCCTCCGACACGCTCAGTCAGGAGGATCTCGGCATGATCCGCGCCTACGCGCAGGGCATCTACGACGCGGACAAGGCGCTGGGCGAGCTGTATGAGAAGATCCAGACGCTTGATACGCCGACAATCCTCGTGTTCTTCGGCGACCACATGCCCTATATCTCGGATTCAAAGGGAAACCAGCCCTACCAGAATTCCGCCTGGTTCAACACGGCGGACGAAGGGCTCAACAGCCTCCGCACTTATACGACAAAGGCGGCCATCGTGGCGAATTTCCCGCTCAAAAGCGAGGACTTAAAGCAGATCAACGCGAACTATCTCGGCGCCTATGTCGCCAACCGGCTGGATCTTGAGCTGTCCGACTACTTCCGCTATGTCGATTACGCGCGGACGGTTCTGCCCGTCTTTAACCGCGGCTACGCGCGGCTGGAGGACGGCTCTGTGTGCTGGTACACGCTTCTGCCCGAGGACATGAACAAAGTTTATCAGGACTACCAGAATATCCGCTACCGTTATTTCTTTGATTTTCTCTCTTGAAAGGAGGCCGGCGACATGCAGGTCTGGAACCGGGCGCAGAAGAAACTGACGCAGGAGCCGGAGGTCGGTCTGGGCGCGATGCACTTTGCCTACGAAACTGCCCTCGGCCGCTTTCTGACGAAAGCGATTTTGTGCAGGAAACCCATTTCAAATCTCTACGGCGCCGTGCAGCGCAGCCGCCTGACCTGCGGCAAGGTGCGCCGCTTCATGAAGGAGTACCGGATCTCCGTGGACGACTGTACGAAGCAGGAGTTTTCGAGCTTCAACGACTTTTTCACCCGCCAGCGCAGGCCGCAGCCGGACCCGACCGCGCCGCAGGAGCTGCCCGCCGTGGCGGACTCCAAGCTGACGGCGCTGCCCGTCGGAGAGGACACCGTTTTTACCGTCAAGGACGTGCCCTACACCCTGGCCGAGCTGCTGGACGACGCCGCGCTTACGGCGCGCTACGCCGGCGGCTGGTGCCTGATCTTCCGGCTCTCTCCGGACGACTATCACCGCTATGCCTATCCCGACGCCGGCGTGCAGGAGAAAACCGTGCATATCCCCGGCGTCCTGCACAGCGTCAATCCCATCGCCGGTTCGCAGCGGGTCTACCGCCGCAACAGCCGGTGTTACACGCTGCTGCACACGGCGCATTTCGGAGACGTGATTGAGATGGAGGTTGGCGCGCTGCTGGTCGGGCGCATCTGCAACCACAGCGAGCAGGAGGAAAAGCATTTTGCGAAGCTGCAGGAGAAGGGCTATTTCGCCTACGGCGGTTCGACGGTGATCCTGCTGCTGGAGCCGGGGCGCGTCCGTCTGGACGAGGACATTTTACAGTATAGCGAGCAGGGAATCGAGAGCAAGGTGCGCACGGGGGAAAGGATCGGTGCGGCGCTGTGAGCGGACACTATAAGTTCTTTCAGAACCGCGAATGTGAGTATTTTCCCTGCCATGCCGGAGCGGATCCGGAGCGCTTCAACTGCCTGTTCTGCTTCTGCCCCCTGTATGCGCTGGGGGAAAAATGCGGAGGCGCCTTTTCCTATACGGCCGCGGGCGTCAAGGACTGCTCCGCCTGCCGCTTCCCCCATCTGCCGGAGAGCTACGATGAGATCTGCCGCCGCTTCTCCGAGGTCGCGGCGCTCTGCCGCAGAAAAGAACAGGCGCCGGACGCCGAACAGGGAACCGCATCCGTATGGTAATGGCCATACGGATGCGGTTCCCTGTTAATAATAACCAGAGGTTTTTATTAAGGTAGTATCAGATACATTCCTGCAAACGCCGCAGGATGGCGCCGGAGAGATAAAAGGTTGTTTCATAGCGCAGAAAAAGGCAGGTGTTCCTGTCCCAGAGAAGCTGAAGCTGAGCGGGGAACTCCTCGTCGGCTTCCCACCAGCGCAGAAGCACGGGCAGACAGTCAAACGCGGGCAGAACGGCGGAAAAATCGCCGCCGGCCGTCTCCGTTCCGCCCAGAAGCGCGCAGGCGTGCCGCAGCGCCGGGAGTTTTCCGGCGAAGGGCCGCGCGGACTCCTCCGGGGAGATTATCAGACTGCCGGAGAGCGTCCCGCCCTGCACGGCGTGAAAGCTTGTGTGCGCGCACCACGCGTGGGCGAGCACCGGCCTGCCGTTCGGATTCGTCAGAAGGTCGTAGACCGTCATGGAAATCTGGAAGCCCGCGGGCTTCCAGCGGCCTGCCTCCAGCCGTTCCACCGCGCCGTTGTCCAGCCGTACCCGGTGCGGCGCGGCGAGAACGGTCAGATACAGCGCCTCCCCGTCCAGCTGCAGGGAAAAGCGCCGGGCAAGCTCCGCCGGATCGTAGGAGAGGAAGGCGCGCGCCGCCGCCTGCATTTGCAGTTCGTAGTTGTTTCGCATTTCATTTCTTCCGCTTTTTCAGATATTGGTCCGCCCGGCGGAGCTGCGCCGCCGTCGGAACGGGCGGAGCGCTTTTTGCCGTTTTCTGCGGCTGTGTAGTTCGTCCCCGGCCCATGCGCTGCGGCGGGGACTTTTTCCGCCCGTCCCTGCCGCGAACGGCCTTCTGCGGCTGCCGTGCGGGGATCTCCGCCTGTCTTTCCGCGGTTTTTTCGCCCTTACGCGGGCGGATCAGGCATTTCGGCCCGAAGCCGATCAGGTCGGTGCGCCCCGCCTTCTCCAGCGCCTCATGCACGAGCGCGTAGTTCTTCGGATCGCGGTACTGAATGAGCGCGCGCTGCATGGCCTTTTCGTGCGGGTCGGTGGGAACGTAGACCGGCTCCATCGTCCGCGGGTCCAGACCGGTGTAATACATCACGGTCGAGAGCGTCGAGGGGGTGGGATAGAAATCCTGCACCTGCTCCGGCATATAGCCCAGATCGCGGACATACTCCGCCAGCTCCACGGCCTCCTTCAGAGACGAGCCGGGGTGCGAGCTCATGAGGTAGGGGACGAGATACTGCTTGAGGCCCTCTTTCTCGTTGAGCTTTTCGTATTTATGGCAGAATTTCTGATAAACGGCATGGCATGGCTTGCCCATATAGTGCAGCACCCGGTCCGAGACGTGCTCGGGCGCGACCTTGAGCTGGCCGGAGACGTGGTGCAGGACCAGCTCCTTCAGAAAGGCGGGATCGGGGTCGGCCAGCAGATAGTCAAAACGGATGCCGCTGCGGATAAAGACCTTTTTGACGCCCGGCAGGGCGCGGAGCTTTTGCAGCAGGGCGATATAGTCCCGATGCTCCGCGACCAGATTTTTGCACGGGCGGGGGAACAGGCATTGCCGCGCCGGGCAGGCGCCGGCAGTCGCCTGTTTGTCGCAGGCAGGACGGCGGAAATTTGCCGTCGGTCCGCCGACGTCATGGATATAGCCCTTGAAATCAGGCGCTTTCGTCATTTCCCGCGCTTCGCGCAGAATGGATTCATGGCTGCGCACCTGCACGATGCGGCCCTGATGGAAGGTCAGCGCGCAGAAAGAGCAGCCGCCGAAGCAGCCACGGTTGGAAACCAGACTGAAGCGCACCTCGCTGATGGCCGGCACGCCCGCCCTGTAGGACGGATGCGGCAGGTTCCGGTACGGGAGATCGTAGATCTCGTCCATCTCCTGCGTGGAAAGCGGCTTCTGCGGAGGATTCTGAACGACAAATTCCCTCGGGCCGTAGGGCTCTATGAGCCGCTTGGCGCGGAAGGGATCGGTGTTCTGGTACTGGAGGAAAAAGCTCTCGGCATAGCGCCGCCGGTCTTTCTGCAGTTCTCCGTAGGACGGCAGCCGGATCGCGTCCACGACGCCGTCCGGGTCGGCCGTGCGGTAGACCGTTCCGTCGATGAAGGTCAGATCGGCGGCGGAAAGGCCGCTGTTCAGTGCGTCCGCCGCCTCGACGATGCTGCGCTCTCCCATGCCGTAGAGCAGCAGGTCTGCCTGCGCGTCGAGCAAAATGGAGCGCTTGAGCCTGTCGGACCAGTAATCGTAGTGTGCCAGCCGCCGCAGGCTGGCCTCGATGCCGCCGATCAGGATGGGAATCTTCGGGTGCGTGCGGCGGATGAGGTTGCAGTAGACCACCGTGGCGTAGTCCGGGCGCCTGCCGGTCACGCCGCCGGGCGTGTAGGCGTCGGTGCGGCGGCGGTGCCGGCCCACGGAATAGTGGTTGACCATGGAGTCCATGTTCCCGCCGGTGACGAGGAAGCCGAGACGCGGCGTGCCGAAAATATTGACCGA
>CAJMQR010000043.1 GCA_905215665.1 uncultured bacterium
CGCAGGAGCAGCCTGCCAGGCTGCTCCTGCGGCTTGTCTGACCGCGTTGCCGGAATCATGGCGGGGCTGCAAAAAAAGCAATCCCTCTGATACTTCGGCATCAGAGGGAATTCGTCGTTCTTATGGCGGAGCTGCCGGCAGCAGCCCATCTGCACGCAGGAAATCAGATTGCACGCTCAACCTTATTGGAACGGAGGCATCTTGTACAGACGTATACATGGCGGGGAGAACCGTCGACGATTGCTTTCACGCGCTTCACGTTGGGCTTCCAAGCTCTGTTGGAACGTCTATGGGAGTGGGAAACCTTAATGCCAAACGTAACGCCCTTGCCGCAAATATCGCACTTTGCCAATTGCTGCACCTCCAATCATAAGAGAAATCTTCCATATTGGTGGCGCCGCAAGACGCCGCTATGTATAATATCAAAGTTTTGCAAGAAAAGCAAGAGAAAATTTGCAAAAAAATATATTTTTTTCAGAATTCGCGGGAATGGTTGCGAAAACGCGGAGAATCGACTATAATATGACCGTAATCAAAATGGGAGTGTTTTTGAACTGGAGGATATGCTATGCCGATGAACTCATACAGCGTTCCGCTGCGGCAGGTCGTGGAGGAATTCAACCTTACGGTGAGTTACGCAGCGAAGAACTATGACAGTGTGCAGCTTATGGTCGAAGAGGTGATGCGTCCTGGTTTGCAGCTTACCGGTTTTTTCAATCATTTTGAGCCGCTTCGCCTGCAGGTGATCGGCAACGCGGAGTCCACCTATCTGCGCACGCTCAGCCATGAGCGGCTGGAGAGCATTTTCGACGAGCTGTTTTCGCATAAAATTCCGGCGCTGGTTTTCGCAAGGAATATCGAGCCTATGCCGGAATGTATGGAAATGGCGCATAAGCATGATATCACCATCCTTCGCTGCCTGGAGTCCACCTCTTACGTGGTTTCCAGCCTGATCACTTACCTGAAAAATGCGCTTGCCCCGCGCATTGCGCGCCACGGCGTTCTTGTCGAGGTCTACGGCGAGGGCCTGCTTCTGATGGGAGAGAGCGGAATCGGAAAAAGCGAAGCCGCCGCGGAACTGCTGAAGCGCGGGCACCGGCTGATTGCGGACGACGCGGTGGAGATCCGGAAAATTGCGGACAACTCCCTGATTGGCACCGCTCCGGAGCTGATTCGGAACTATATCGAGATCCGCGGCATCGGCGTCATCAACGTGGCGAAGCTGTTCGGCATGGCCTCCATCAAGAAGGAGACGGCCATCAATCTGGTGATCAACATCGTCCCCTGGAGTCCCGAGCAGATTTATGACCGCCTTGGCCTTGAGGATCAGTATATGGATCTGCTGGGCGTCAAAATACCCGCAATCACGATTCCCATCAAGCCCGGAAGAAACCTTGCAATCATTCTGGAGATCGCCGCGATGAACAACCGCCAGAAGAAGATGGGCTACAATGCCGCTGCGGAGTTTACCGAGCAGATCAACCGTCATTTTGACAAAAACGTCGGTCAGAGTTTTTAATAGACCCTTTTGCGCACGGCAGAGCGGAGAACGGCTCTGCCGTGCGTTTTTCTCATGGGGACAGAAAAAGCGTTGCCAAGCGGGAGGGGATTGTGGTATACTATTCATGCTATTTTGGAGCAGTTTGCCCTGCTGTCCGGGAGGAATTCTATGAACCTGTATGATGCCTTTGCCCTGAAGCTGCCCGGTATTGCCATGAAAAGAGAAGAGCCTTTGTCCATGCACACCTCCTTTCACATCGGCGGCCCTGCGGAGCTGATGGCCTTTCCCGCAACGGAAGGGGAGCTGTCGCAGCTTCTGCGTGCCGCGGCGGAGCTGGGCGTCCGTCCCATGCTGCTGGGAGCCGGCACCAACGTTCTGGCGCCGGACGAGGGTCTGCGCGGCTTGGTGATCGTCACGCGGGACTGCCTTACGGGGCTGGAGCGCCGTGGGGAGAATCAAATTGCGGCGATGGCGGGAGTGTCCATGGCGAAGCTCGCGCTGTTTGCAATGGATGCCGGACTGACAGGGCTGGAATTTGCGCACGGAATTCCAGGCACCGTCGGGGGCGGCGTGTATATGAATGCCGGCGCTTACGGCGGAGAGATCCGGCAGACGGCGGTGGAGACAAGGATCATGCGCCTGAACGGCGAGACGGAGACGGTCTCCGGCGATGCGCAGGGCTTTTCCTACCGCAGCAGCGCTTTCCAGAAGCAGGCGTGCGTGATCCTGCAGACCGTTTTTACCCTTACGCCCGGCGACCGGAAGGGAATTCATGCGCGGATGCAGGAGCTGGCGGAGAAGCGCCGTGCCTCGCAGCCGCTGGAGCTGCCCTCCGCGGGAAGCGCGTTCAAGCGTCCGGTTGGCGGCTATGCGGCGGCGCTGATCGAGCAGGCAGGACTGAAGGGGTTCCGCGTTGGCGGTGCGGCCGTTTCGGAGAAGCATGCCGGATTCATCGTCAATTGTGGCGACGCGACGGCGGCGGATGTGTTGCGGCTGATCGAAGTCGTGCAGCAGAGAGTTTTGAAGACCTCCGGCATCCTTCTGGAGCCTGAAATCCGGCTTTGGAGGAATTAAACCAAACGAAGGGAGAGAGGCACCGTGTCCTTTTCCGGAAGCGTAAAAAGTGAATTGTGCCGGATCGAGATCGGCCGGAGCTGCTGTGCGCTGGCGGAACTGCACGGCGTGCTGCTGTATGCCAACACGTTTTCTCCCGGCTGCATCCGGATCGTCACGGAGAGCCGCGATTTTGGCGAGCGGCTGGTACGCCTGCTGCGCAAGGCCCTGTCTCTTCGGTTTGACATTCTGCCGGATGCGCAGGTGGGGGGAAAACGGATCTATATGCTCACCGAACCGGAAAAGATCCATCAGATCTTTGAGCAGTGCGGCTTTTCCGCCCAGACCAGCGTGACGCTTCACGTAAACTTCGCCCTGCTGGAGAACGACTGCTGCAAGCGCGCTTTCCTGCGCGGCGCGTTTCTTGCGGGGGGATCTGTGACCGATCCGGAAAAGCGCTACCATCTGGAGCTTTCCACGACCCACATCAAGGTAATCCGCGAGACGGACACGCTGATGCAGGAGATGGAACTGCCGCCCAAGCAGACGGAGCGCAAGGGAAGCGGCGTTTTATATTATAAGCAGAGTGATTCCATTGAGGACTTTTTGACCTGCATCGGCGCGCCTGTCAGCGCGATGGCGGTGATGCAGGCGAAGATAGAGAAGGACTGGCGCAATGAGGCCAACCGCAAGACCAACTGCGATACGGCCAATGTCACAAAGGCGGTGGATGCCGCGCAGCAGCAGCTTGCCGCGCTGCGCCGCCTGCGGGAGAGGGGCGGCTTCGATCTGCTTTCGGAGAAGCTGAAGGAGACGGCCACTCTCCGCGAGGAGCATCCCGAGGCGACGCTCAGCGAGCTGGCGGAGCTGCACGACCCGCCTACGACCAAGTCCACGGTCAACCACCGGATGAGAAAGCTGCTGGCACTGGCGGAGGAATAAGCTATGGCATTTGTACATCTACACGTCCATACGGAATACAGTCTGCTTGACGGCGCCTGCCGGATCACCAAGCTGATACAGCGCGTCAGGGATCTGGGCCAGAACGCCGTAGCCATTACAGATCACGGCGTCATGTACGGGGTGATCGACTTCTACCGCGCGGCCAAGGCCGCCGGGATCAAGCCGATCATCGGCTGTGAGGTCTATGTGGCGCCGCGCAGTATGCACGACAGGACGCATGGCGTGGACAACGAGGCACAGCATCTGGTGCTGCTGTGCGAAAACGAGACGGGCTACCGCAATCTGAGCTATCTGGTTTCCAAAGGCTTTCTGGACGGGTTTTATGTCCGTCCGCGTATCGATCTGGAGCTGCTGCGCCTTCATTCCGAAGGGCTGATCGCCCTTTCCGCCTGCCTGGCGGGAGGAATTCCCCGGCGCCTGCGCGCGGGAGACTACGAGGGCGCCAAAAAATATGCGCTGGAGCTGCTGGATATTTTCGGTGAGGAACACTTTTATCTGGAATTGCAGGACCACGGCCTGCCGGAGCAGCGGGAGGTCAACCGCGGAATTCTGAAAATATCCGCTGAAACCGGCATCCCGCTGGTGGCGACCAATGACGCGCACTATCTGACCCGCGGGGACAGCTATATTCAGGACGTTCTGATGTGCATCCAGATGGGAAAGACCGTTGAGGACACCAACCGGATGCGCTTTGAAACGCAGGAATTCTATATCAAATCCGAAGAGGAAATGCGGGAACTGTTCCCCAATCTCCCGGAGGCTTTTGAAAATACGCAGAAAATCGCGGAGCGCTGCAATGTGGAGTTTACCTTCGGCAAGTATCATCTGCCGGAGTTTATCCCGCCGGACGGCTCCACACCGCCGGAGTACTTCCGCCGTCTGTGCAACGAGGGCTTTGCCGAGCGCTATCCGAACGCGCCCGAGAGTTACAGGCAGAGACTGGACTATGAAATGGGCGTCGTCGAGCGCATGGGCTATGTGGAATACTACCTGATCGTGGCCGACTTTATCCGCTGGGCGAAAGCGCAGGGCATCCCGGTCGGCCCGGGACGCGGTTCCGGCGCCGGTTCCATTGCGGCATACTGTATGCACATCACTGAGATGGACCCGATGAAATATTCGCTCATCTTTGAACGCTTCCTGAATCCGGAGCGCGTCAGCATGCCTGATTTTGACACGGATTTCTGTCAGGAGCGGCGTGGCGAGGTCATCGACTATGTCATGCGGAAATACGGCAAGGATCGCGTCGCGCAGATTGTCACCTTCGGCACGATGGCGGCACGCGCGGCCATCCGCGACGTGGGAAGAGCGCTGAACTTTACTTACGCCGAGACGGACGCCGTGGCTAAGCTGATCCCCACGACGCTTCATATGACGCTGGACGAGGCACTGCGCGTTTCTCCTCAGCTCAAGGAGATGTACGACGGGGACGAGCGCGTCAAAAAGCTGGTGGATACCGCGCGCGCGTTGGAAGGAATGCCGAGAAATACCTCCACGCACGCCGCGGGCGTCGTCATTACCAAGAATCCTGTCTGCGACTATGTTCCTCTGGCGCGGAACGACGATACCGTTGTGACCCAGTTCACTATGACGACCATCGAGGAGCTGGGCCTTTTGAAGATGGATTTCCTCGGACTGCGTAACCTGACGGTCATCGACGACGCGGAAAAGACCATCCGCAGGCACACGCCGGACTTCTCCATGAAAAACATCCGTGACGACGACCCCGAAACCTTCCGGATGATCTCCGAGGGAAAGACGGCGGGCGTGTTTCAGTTGGAATCCGCCGGCATTACAAATGTGTGCGTCAACATGCGGCCGCAGTCCATCGAGGACATGACGGCAATCGTGGCCCTCTACCGCCCCGGCCCCATGGATTCCATCCCGCGTTTTATCGACAACAAGCTGCATCCCGAGAGAATTACCTACCTCTGTCCGCAGTTGGAACCGATTCTGGCCGTGACCTACGGCTGCATCGTCTATCAGGAGCAGGTCATCGAGATTTTCCGGAAGCTGGGCGGATACAGTCTCGGACAGGCGGACAATATGCGCCGCGCCATCTCCAAAAAGAAGGAGAAGGTGATTGCCGCAGAGCAGAAGGCCTTTGTCTACGGCGACGCGGAGCGGAATATTCCGGGCGCCATCGCCAACGGCGTCAACGAGGCGGCGGCGCAGGCGATTTACAGGGAAATTCTGGACTTTGCAAACTACGCCTTCAACAAGGCACACGCGGTCTGTTACGCCAAGGTGTCCTATGACACTGCATATTTGAAATGCCATTACCCCAAGGAGTATATGGCGGCGCTGCTGACCTCCGTGCTGGACAACACGACAAAGACGGCGGGCTATATCGCGGATTGCAGGGAAATGGGCATTGCGCTGCTGCATCCGGATATCAATGTCTCGGAGGACAAATTCACCGTGGAGCCGGAGGGCATCCGCTTCGGGCTGGGCGCGGTGAAGAATATCGGCCGCGGCCTGATCCGTCAGGTTATGGCGGAGCGGTCGGAAAACGGGCCGTTTATCTCACTGGAGGATTTCGCGGAGCGTATGTTCCACTCCGACCTGAATAAACGCGCCGTGGAGAATCTGATCAAGTGCGGCGCAATGGACTGCTTCGGACTGCGCCGTTCCCAGATGCTTTACATCTATGAAACGGTGCTGGATTCCGTCGCGGATGTCAAGCGCCGCAATGTGGAAGGCCAGCTTCAGCTCTTTGATTTTCTGGGAGAGACGGAGCGCGAGTCCGTAAAAATCCCCGTGCCGGAGCTGCCGGAGCTTGCAAAAAACGACCTGATGCAGATGGAAAAGGAAACCATCGGTCTGTACCTTTCCGGGCATCCCATGGACGAATACCGCAGGCAGCTCAGGGGCAGCGGCGTGGTTCCCATCCTGAGGATCATGGAATCGCTCGAAAACGGCGACGGAGTGTTCCGCGACGAGCAGATCGTCCGGGTTGCGGGGATTGTGGAGAAGGTGCGCATGAAAACGACGCGGAGCAACTCCATGATGGCCTATGTGACGCTGGAGGACGATACTGCCTCCATTGAGCTTCTGGCCTTCTCCAATGTGATCGCACGCAGCGGCTCCTACCTGAAGGAGAACATGGCGATTGTTGCGGAGGGCCGCATTTCCGTCCGCGATGAAAAGGCACCGCAGATGGTGCTGAACGAGGCCCGTCCCCTCTCCGAGGTGGCGGAGGCTGCGCCTGCGGCGCAGGCACAGAAGCTCTATCTGAAGCTTCCCGCGGAGAACGGCGCGGAAGACAGGAAAACCCGCGCCATTTTGAACATGTTCCCCGGAGATTTGCCGGCGGTTCTGTATTTTGCCGACAGCGGCGTGCGCAGAGGTACGCGTTGTATGCTTCGTGCCGATATGCTGGCGGAACTGCGGGCGCTGCTCGGAGAAAAGAATGTCGTCCTGAAATAAAAAGTTTACGATTTAACGCGCGGATACTACACAATTGTTACAATTTATGATATAATAGTTCAATCGAATGCGAAAGGAGGTGCAGCCGTGAAACGTACTGTCAAATGTATCTGCCTGCTGGTTGGCATCTGCCTGTTGAGCGGCTGCTTCCTGGAGCCTGCCGAGGGACTGTATGCCGTTCCGAAGCAGTCTGAGGATTTTTACAACCTGCAAAGCGCCATCGACGCGGCCATGCCGGCGGGCGCGACGTACAGCCCGCCGACGGCCGGAGAGAACCAGCAGGCGGTGCAGCTTGCCGATCTGGACGGCGACGGCGAGGACGAGGCGATCGTCTATCTGAAAACCCCTGCGGATATGCCGCTGGCCGTGTATGTCTTTGACAAGAAGGACGACAGCTTTTCTCTGGTGTCAAAAATGGAAGGCTCCGGCAGCGCCTTTGACCATGTGCTTTATGTGCAGTTTGACGACAGACCCGGCTATGAAATCGTGCTGGGCCGGCAGATCAGCGGGCAGGTAATGCAGCTTCTGAATGTCTACGCCATGCGCAACGGTTCCCTCACGGAGCTGATGAGCGCAAATTACAGTGAATTTATCACCACGGATCTGAGCGGAAGCGGCAGGCAGGATATTTTCGTTATCCGCAGTGACGGTGACATGCAGAAGGAGATTATTGAGCTCTATTCCTGGGAGGATGGCCAGCTCTTTAAGGAGCGGGAGGTTTCATCCGCTGCCAATGTCACCACCGTGAAGCGAATCATCACGGGAAACGTCTTCGAGGGTGTGCCGGCTGTTTTCGTTTCCAGCGAGTATGGGGAAGACAACCTCATTACGGATATTTACGGTTACCGTGACGGCGTCTTTGAAAATCTGACGAAGAGCGAAATCACAAATACCAGCGTGCAGAGACTGCGGAATTATAACGTTTACAGCTGCGACATCGACGGCGACGGACTGATCGAGCTGCCCCGGCTGATCGGCCTGAGATCGCTCCCGGAGGATGAAAACTCCAAGGATCAATCGCTGATCGAGTGGTATAATCTGCGCAGGGACGGACAGGAGGAAACGAAGCTTCTGACCTATCACAACTATTCCGCCGGCTGGTATCTGGAGATCCCGTCCTCATGGAGAGAGTATCTGATTGTCACAAGAAAACCTGTGCTGGGCGGCGGTACGGGCTACTGTTTCCTGCAGATCACGGGCGACAGTGTGGCGGAGCTTTTTTCCGTCACCGCGCTGAACGGAGAGGATGCCGCTACCACCATGCGCGAGGGCAACTGGCTGACGCTGACGCAGAAAGGCGACGTGATCTATGCCTGTCAGATCGGCAAGGCCGGCCTGTCCCGGGAGCTGAGCGCCGACTCGATTCGTGAAATGTTCCATTTCATTCATGTGGACTGGAAAACCGGAGAAACCTGACGAGAACGTACAAAGGAGCAGAGTATGAAAAAGGTTCTGATATTGGAGGATGAAGTCAGTATCCGCAGCTTTGTTGTCATTAACCTGAAGCGCGCCGGCTATGAGCCGATTGAGGCCGGAACCGGCAAGGAAGCCCTGGAGCGCCTGAAGGAGAACCCGGATACAGGGGTTGCGATTCTGGATATCATGCTCCCGGATATCGACGGCTTTGAGGTCTGCCGCAATATCCGCGCGACGAACAAGACCATCGGCATCATCATGCTGACGGCCAGAACGCAGGAGATGGACAAGGTGACCGGCCTGATGACCGGCGCCGACGACTATGTGACCAAGCCCTTCTCTCCGGCGGAGCTGACCGCGCGCATCGACGCGCTCTACCGCCGCATCGGTGGTTCTGCGGAAAACAATCCAGAGATTATCGTCCACGAGCCGTTTACCCTGAACATCCGCAACCGCACGCTGGAAAAGGACGGCCGCCGCATCAAGCTCACGCAGGTGGAGTATGCCATCATCCAGCTCTTCATGCAGAA
>CAJMQR010000044.1 GCA_905215665.1 uncultured bacterium
CTAATAACTCGGACAGGGACAGAATTAATGCCATTTATTCAGAGGTTCCCTAATAAATGTTGGGGTCAGGCTACTACATAGCCTGACCCCAACATTTATTGGAGAACCTAAAAAAGCCGCTCCGGTGTTATCCGGAGCGGCGAAAAAGCGGGGAAGATTCAGGAAACCTCGGGCAGCTCGACGCAGGAACGGCGGTACTGCGCCGGGGTCATATGGTATTTTGCCTTGAAGGAGGTGCAGAAATAGGGGAGATTGCGGTAGCCGACCAGATAGCAGATATCCGTAACGGTGGTGTCCGTCTGTGTCAGAAGCGTCACGGCCTGATGCATGCGGTAGTCGTTGATGTAGGCCAGAAGGCTGGTGCCGACAATTTTGCTGAAAAGCGTACTGAGATAGCAGGGGGAGATATAGACGCGCTGCGCCAGATAATCCAGACTGATATCGTCCTGGTACTCCCTGTGGATGATGTGCAGTACCTCCTGAATCCGCGAGCGAAGAATATCGTTGGAATCCTGAACTAATTCAATCGACATGGTACTACCTCCCGCAATGAGCTGTTTCACAGATTTAATATATCACGTTCTGATATATCACAACTTGATATTACTAGAAAAACCTGTGTTTGTCAACAGAATTCTGAGAGGAAGAGAAAGAATCCATGATTTGCTCAAATCTCACCGGTAAAATTTGTGCAAAATGACAAAGGAAAAAGAGGAACGTAACACGAGGCGAAAAAATTGAAAGAATCTGAAATTGAAAAACACCGCGCATGCGCTAAGATAGTTTATGGAAAGCCCTGCCTGCAACACGGAGGGGGAGCCCAAAATGGAGGTAAAAAAATATGGTACGCTTGAAAATTGGCTACGTCAGCACATCGCAGCTTTCTTTCCCGGGGGATAAGCAAAGCGCCGTTCACGCCAGCGTGGAGGGGCTGAAAAAGCTGGCACAGCAGTGGGATTTCGATCTTTATGTATATGAAAAAACCGTCATCACCGAACAGGATGCACTCAATGCCCGGGAGGTGCTCCAGGTGGAACACGTGGATCTGATCATGCTCCAGTGCACCAGCTTTGCGGCCGGTCTGGTTGTCAGCACGCTGGCGCGCACCAAGGATGCGCGGCTGGGACTCTGGGCGATTCCGGAAATGCGCAGCAGCGGCGTGGTATCCTATAATTCCCTGTGCGGCATCAATATGTATTCCGCCATCGTTTCGCACTACCTCAAGGAGTATGACATCCCGACCAAGTGGTTCTACGGCACCGTGGACGATGCGCAGTTCCTGCGCCGCTTCCGCATTACGGTCACGGCCCTGCGGGCCATCAAGAAGATGCAGCACGCGAACATTGCGCTGATCGGCGGGATTGCGCCCGGCTTCAACGATCTTTATGATGACGAGCGCAAGCTTTTGAAGCTTTTCGACGGGATGCGCATCAACCGTCTGCACGAGTACGGAGAGCTGAAGGATCTGGCAATGCGCCTGCCGCAGGATGAGGTGGATGCCAAGATTGCGCAGCTCAACGCGGAAGCGTGCGCGAAAAACGAGGCAATCGACCGGCAGATCCATACCAGAGGCTGCGCCGACGCGGAGGGGAAAATGTCCCTGATGGAGGTCAACGCCCGCTTTGCGCTGGCCTATGAGCGCTTTACCGAAAAATACGGCTACGACGCGCTGGCGATCAGCTGCTGGCCGAAATTCCAGGACGATTATCTTTTCAGTGTTTGCGCCGTTGTGGGAGAACTGAACGACAAGGGCGTGGTGGCCGGCTGCGAAGGCGATCTGACCAGCACGGTATCCATGCTGCTTCTGAGCTACCTTGCAGACGATATTACCATGCTGATGGATATGTCCGCCATTGATACCAACGACGATTCCGTGCAGATGTGGCACTGCGGCCCCGCATCCAAACGTTTTTGCCAAAAAAATGGCTATCAGTACAGCCTGAACTATTCCGGCAAGGATCACAAGGGCGCCGATCTGGATCATGCGCTGGGAACGGGCATCGTCCGCGACATGGTTTTTGATGCCGGAAAGGCGACCACCGCACGTCTGACCGGAGAGATGGATACCATGTTTGTTGCTACAGGACGCTTCCTGGACAGCGGCAAGGACACTTATTGCGGCAGCCGCGGCTGGCTGGGTGAGCTGGAACTGAACCGTGAGCCGATCTCCGCGCTGGACTTCTTCAACACCGTGATGGTGCGCGGCTTCCAGCACCATTTCCCCATCGTTATGGGCGACTACTCCGAGGAACTGATGGAGGTCATGTCCTGGCTGAAGCTCAGACCGGTGCGGAAGGTCAAGTACGAAAACTATCTGCAGAGGGAATTCTAACATGTGCAAAATTCTTTGCGTCGGAGAAATGGTCATTGACTTCCTCCCGGGCAGCGAGAAAGCAAGCTACATCCGCAAAGCGGGCGGCGCGCCGGCCAACGTTGCCATCGCGGCCGCCCGGCAGGGCTGTAAAGCCGCCTTCTGCGGCATGGTTGGCGACGATGATTTCGGCCATTTTCTCATGGACACCCTGAAGGAAAACGGCGTCGAGCAGTGCGTCCGTGAGCTGACGCGTGAAGCGACGACGACCATGGCCTTTGTCACGCTGGACGAGCAGGGCGACAGGAGCTTTACCTTCGCCCGCAAGCCCGGCGCAGACATGCTGCTGACCCGGGAGCATATCCGTCCGGAATTCCTGCAGGCGGCGGACGTTGTCCATGCGGGCTCCTGCTCGCTGTCCAAAGAACCCGCAGCCGGCGCCACGGTATATGCTCTGCAGGAGGGTCACCGGCTGGGAAAGCTCGTCTCTTTTGATGTAAATTACCGTAATCTCATGTGGGACGACGACCGCAATGCCGCTTCGGCGGCGGTCCATGCAGTCCTTCCCTTTGTGGATCTGCTGAAGATCTCCGAAGAGGAGGCCGACATGCTCGGCGGCGAGGAAAACATTCCTGCTCTGATGGAGCGCAGCGGGATTGCCCTTGTGATCGAAACGCTCGGAAGCCGCGGAGCGCGCTGCTACTGGAGAAGTCAGATTCTCGGGATCGGCGGGCTCAAGGCCGAGTGCGTGGATACCTGCGGCGCGGGTGACGCTTTCTGGGGAGGCTTCCTTTCGTCGCTGTTGCAGGCGGGAGTCCGCACCCCGGCGGATCTGACGGAGGAGAGAATTCTCTCCGCAATGAAGCGGGGCAACATCGCCGGCTGGCTCTGTGTGCAGAAAAAGGGCGCAATCGAGTCC
This sequence comes from uncultured bacterium, assembly GCA_905215665.1. Taxonomy (GTDB): domain Bacteria; phylum Bacillota; class Clostridia; order Oscillospirales; family Oscillospiraceae; genus JAZOXB01. The sequence continues at coordinate 3,231 of CAJMQR010000044.1, forward strand.
CTGCCTACTGCGCAGGAGGTCGAGCGCTACGGGAAGGAGCTGTACTGCTGATGGATCTCTGGAAGCAGAAGTGCATCCTCGCGCCTTCGCTGATTTCCTGCTGTGATCTGTGCAATCTGGAGACTTCGGTGCGCGCCCTGGAGACGGCGGGCATCGGACTGCTGCATGTGGACATCCTCGACGGATATTTCAGCCCCAGCATGCCTCTGGGCATCGACACGGTACGGCAGCTCCGCAAACGCACGAAGCTGCCCTTCGACGTGCATCTGATGGCCTCCGACAACGACTTTTTTGTCGGTGAGCTGCTGGACATCGGCGTGGAGCAGCTGGTCTTTCATGCCGAGACCGAACGGCACATCGACAACCGCCTCAACCAGATTCATGCGGCCGGCGCAAGAGCCGGTGTGGCGCTGAAGCCTGCCACGCCGCTGTCCGTGCTGGAGTATGTGCTGGAAAAGTGCGACGCCGTTTTGCTGATGCTGATCAACCCCGGCTATGCCCAGTGCCGTGCGGAGGGGCAGGTGCCCTATGCCGCGCGGAAGGTGCTTGAATTGCGCCGGATGATCCGGGAGAGAGAACTCGACACCAAGATCATTCTGGACGGGCGCATTTCGAAGCAGAATCTTGCGGATTTCGGCCCGGACGGTACGGCGGACATCTTTGTGGTCGGAAGCACATGTATTGACAAAAACAATCTTCTGGAAAGCGCAGGGAAGCTGGCTGCTTACCACAGCTCCCTGCTCAAAGGAGCGGAAAAATGAGCGAAATTACATATTCCGAGACGGCCGCGCTCGTGCTCTCCGAGCTGAAAACCTCGCTGGATGCCATCGATCCGGAGAGCGCGGAAAAGCTGATTGCCGCAGTGGAGGCGGCGAATCAGGTGTTTTTTGTCGGCGTCGGACGGGTGATGCTGTCCCTGCAGGCAATTGCGAAGCGCTGGGCGCATCTGGGCATCCGGACGCATCTGGTGGGCGAGATCACGGAACCGGCCATCACGAAAAACGATCTGCTGATTGTCGGCTCCGGCAGCGGCACGACCCTGTTCCCGGCGGCAATCGCGCAGAAGGCGCATCAGCTCGGCGCCAAGGTCGTACACATCGGCTCCAATCCCAACAGCCCGATGCGGGAGATTGCCGAGTTTATGGTTCGCATTCCCGTGCGCACCAAGTACTATCTCGAAGACGAGATCGACTCTGAACAGCCGATGACCTCCCTGTTCGAGCAGACGCTGCTCCTGCTGGGGGACGTCATCGCCAAGATGATGATCGACCGCAGGAAGCTGGATATGAAGGCGCTGTGGCAGTATCATGCCAATTTGGAGTAATGCCATGAAACAGTCAGATTTATTGCGGCACGTCGGAAGCATGCAGCAGGTTGCCTATGCCAGACGCATCTGCTATGACGAGGGCCGGGCGAGGGGGCTCAACGCGGTCGAGGTCTCCAACGGGCCAATGCATTTTGTCATCCTGCTGGACAAATGCATGGATATCTCCGAGCTGAGCTGGAAGGGCGAGCGAATGACCTTCCTGTCCAAGCCCGGACTGAACGGACGAAATCCTTTTGACACGCACGGAGCGGAGGCGCAGCGCAGCATTATGGGCGGCCTTTTCTTCACCTGCGGGTACGAAAACATCTGCGCGCCCTATCGGGCGGAGGACGGCAGGGAATATCCCATGCACGGGCGGATGCGCACCAGCCCCGCCGAGCATGTCGCCGTCGATGCGCGCTGGGAAGGGGAGCAGTATGTCATTTCCGTGAGCGGCGATATCCGCGAAGCGGAGCTGTTCGGGGAGAACCTTCTGCTGCACCGGACCATCACCACAGTTTACGGCTGCCCGGAGATCCGGGTGACGGACGAGATCCGCAACGAGGCGTTCCGTGAAGAACCGCTGATGCTGATGTACCATTGCAACATGGGCTATCCCTTCCTCGACGAGAGCTGCCGCCTGCTGCTGCCGACCGAAAGAATCGAGCCGCGAGATGCGGTTTCCCGTGCGCACGAGGCGCGCTGGGCGGTCATGGACCCGCCGGAGGACAACGCGGAGGAATTCGTCTATCTGCACACGCTCCGCGCGGACGCGGCGGGCGATACCTTCGCTGCGCTGGTGAATGAAAACCGGCAGCTTGCGCTGCGGATCTCCTTTAACCGGGAGGAGCTGCCGTATTTCGGGCAGTGGAAATCGACCGGGAGCGGAGATTATGTGATGGGGCTGGAGCCGGGCAATGCCTGCGTCTACGGCCGCCGTTTTCATGAACAGGCGGGCAATCTTCCGACGCTGCAGGCGCAGAGCCGGAAGGTATACCACCTGAATTTCCGGATTTTTGACGGGAAAGAAGCCGTTCAGTCCATCGAAAACGATATATTATTGAAGTAAAGGAGCGAAAACCATGAAAAGATCCGAAATCAATGCCGTCATCAAAAAGTTTGAAGCCCTGCTGCAGAAGTGCAGCTTCGCGCTGCCGCCCTTCCTGAGCTGGACGCCCGAGGAATGGCAGAACAAAGGCCATGAATACGACGAAATCCGCGACAATATGCTCGGCTGGGACGTCACGGACTATGGCATGGGGCAGTTCGATACCCTCGGACTTGCGCTGATTACCATCCGCAACGGCAATGTTCACAATCCAAAGTATACCAAGTGCTATGCAGAGAAGATCATGATGTGTGACGAGGGGCAGGTTTCCCCGATGCACTTCCACTGGAACAAGATGGAGGACATCATCAACCGCGGCGGCAACGAGATTCATTTCAAGCTTTACAATGCCACCAAGGATGAGCAGCTTGCGGACACGGATGTGGAGATCTGCAAGGATGGCCGACGCTACTACGTCAAGGCGGGCGAGACGATCGTCCTGCGTCCCGGAGAGAGCCTGTCTCTGTATCCTTACTACTACCACGAGTTCATCATCCCGAAGAACGGAAAGGGCCCGGCGCTGATCGGTGAGGTTTCCATGTGCAATGATGACAACACCGATAACCGCTTCCTCAAGCCCCTCGGCCGTTTCCCAACCATTGAAGAGGATGAACCCGCTTACCGTCTGCTTTGCACGGAGTATCCCGCGGCAAAGGACTGAAAGGCCGTTAACCTGTAACCGTAGAAGTAAAGCCGCCGGCTGTTTACAGCCGGCGGATTTTTAGTATATGGCCTGCCACTTGGAAAATGGCGGGCGCCTTCAGGGCAGCGCGTCTGCGGAAGACGGAAAGGGAGCTTCGTCCAGACTTTGCAGAACAAACTCGGCAAAACGTCTGGCTGCCGCAGTCGGTTCGCTGCTGCGGAGCATGCACATGGACACGGAGCGCGGGGGAAGCGTCTCATTAACCTTCAATTCCCGAATAACGCCGCGATCCAGCCCGGAAAGCGACATCTCCCGTGTGACGCAGGCGACGCCGAGACCGATCCGCGCCAGAGAGATCAGCAGGTTATGGCTGGCGGATTCCATCTCCGGTTCCAGCTTCAGACCGCGCTGCAGGAACTGTGCTTCCAGAAAGCGCCGGGAACTGGCGGCGCGGTCGAGAACCAGCAGCGGGAAGTGCGTGATTTCCTCCAGCGTATAAATCCGCTCGAAATCGCAGGGATAGTCCGGCGCCGCGACAAAGGCGGTGTGTGTGGCAAAGCAGGTGACGGTGTGGAAGTTTTCCCCCGCCGGCGGCGTGGTGGCAAAGGCAAGGTCAACCTGACCGTCCTTGAGCTGTTCCAGTACCCGCCCGCTTGTACCCCCATGAATGTGAATGCGAATCTGAGGGTATGCCTTGTGGTAGGACTGCAGAATGGGCATGAGATAGTATTTCATGAGCGTGCTGTTGATCCCGATGGATAGCTCGCCCGTGACCAGCTCCCGCATCTGCTGCAGGCGGTGTTCCCCGGCCTGCAAAAGCGACAGGGCTCTGGAGACATACTCATAAAGGTGCCGCCCCTCCGCGGTCAGGCTGACGCCGCGCGGATGCCGGGAAAAGAGCTGCACCTGCAGCGACGTTTCCAGAGCCTTGAGACTTTGACTTACGGCGGACTGAGAGATATACAGCTTCTGTGCCGCGGCGGTTAGATTCCCGCAGTCCGCGACTTCCTTGAAGATCCGGTATTGTTCCAGCTTGGCAATCATAGACACTCTCCATTAGGTATTCTTATTGCAGTTATTAAAATAAGATATTTTACTTATGCATTCGCTTGTATTATAATAACACAGTTGAAAAAATGCAAGTGCATATGGAGAGAAAAGAATGGATCGAAATTATGACGTTGTGATTATCGGCGCCGGCCCCGGCGGAATCTTTGCCGCATATGAGCTGACGCAGAAGAAAACATGCCTGCGCATTGCCGTGCTGGAAGCGGGGCATCCGCTGGAAAAGCGCCGCTGTCCCATCGACGGCGAGAAGGTCAAAAGCTGCATCCGCTGCGGCTGCTGCTCGATCATGAGCGGATTCGGCGGCGCGGGGGCTTTTTCGGACGGGAAATACAATATTACGAACGATTTTGGCGGAACGCTCTACGAGCATGTCGGCAAAAAGCAGGCCATCGCCCTGATGAAATATGTGGACGAGATCAATCTGCGCTTCGGCGGCGCGGGAACGAAGCTCTACTCCACCGCGGGCACGCGCTTCAAAAAGCTCTGCCTGCAGCACAAGCTCAATCTGCTGGATGCCTCCGTCCGCCACCTCGGAACCGACATCAACTATGTTGTCCTGACAAACCTCTACGAAGAGCTGCGGAAGCATGTGGACTTTTACTTTGACATGCCGGCGCGGAAAATCGAAAAAACCGGAGACGGCTACCGCATCGACTGCGGCGAGGAGCATTTTTCCTGCCGCGAGTGCGTGGTTTCCGTCGGACGCAGCGGCAGCAAGTGGATGAAGCGGGTCTGCGCGCATCTGAACATTCCCACAAAGTCCAACCGCGTGGATCTCGGCGTCCGTGTTGAGCTGCCGGCCGTGATCTTTTCCCATTTGACAGACGAGCTGTATGAGAGCAAGATCGTTTACCGCACCCAGCAGTTTGAAGACTGTGTGCGCACCTTCTGCATGAATCCGAACGGGATTGTGGTCAACGAGAATACCAACGGTATCGTCACCGTCAACGGCCACAGCTACGAGGGCAAGGAGATGCAGACCGAGAACACGAATTTTGCGCTGCTGGTGGCCAAGCACTTTTCCGAGCCATTCAAGGACAGCAACGGCTACGGCGAGAGCATCGCGCGGCTGTCGAACATGCTGGGCGGCGGCGTGATTGTGCAGCGCTTCGGCGATCTGATCCGCGGGCGCAGAAGCACCGACAAGCGCATTGAAGAGGGGCTGGTAACGCCGACCCTCGCGGCGACGCCCGGAGATCTGAGCCTGGTGCTGCCGAAGCGCATCCTCGACGGGATCATCGAAATGATCTATGCGCTGGACAAAATCGCGCCGGGCACCGCCAACGACGATACGCTGCTCTACGGCGTGGAGGTCAAGTTCTACAA
>CAJMQR010000045.1 GCA_905215665.1 uncultured bacterium
TACACCAAAACCCCTGTTTTCGTCTGATGAAAACAGGGGTTCTTTGACAGGCTGACGCGTTCCCAACCGGGAACGCGTTTTTTGTGCCATTTACACAGAATTCAAGGGAATTAAGACGAAAAAACGTTGATTCTGCACAAAGGGGCCTTGACGAAAACTGGAAGAATATGTATAATAGTCACAGAATCAAGAAAAACATTTAATTATCAAAAAGAAAAGTAATCTTCCTCGGGCAGGGAGACTGCCTGAGCCGTTGGCATTTTAAGGAAGTTCTGATTCAATCACCAAGGATGGACGGCGAAAGATTTTTCGTCAAGATAAGGTTTGAAAAACGCAGGAATACTGGATGTATTTCAAGTTTTTCAAACCGCAGGATCGGCGGAAAAGATTCGTCGTCCACCGCAGAGGATTGATTCAGAGTTTCCTTAACATGATCAAAAGCGAAAATTCATATGGAATTCGGGAATGGGGAGGAAGAAGAGGATGGAAATGTTCCCTGCCCACGGGCGGATCCGGAATGGGGAGATGCTTTACCAAACGGTGCAGGCTCATTGCCGCGGCGCGGCTGAGACGGCGAAAAAAGCGCTGTCAGGAGTCCGGCTGGGTTCTGCGGCATATCTTGCGGGCCTGCTCCATGATGCCGGGAAATTCACGGATACATTCCGAGACTATCTGCTCCGTGCGCTTTGTAACGAGAATGCGCCCCGCGGGTCTGTCAACCATACCTTTGCCGGCGTGCGGTTTCTGCTGGAGCGATACCATGTCCCCAAGGACGGGGAGGACATGGGGCCCGTTGCGGCGGAACTGCTGGCTTATGCGGTGGGCGCACACCATGGGCTGTTTGACTGTGTGGACGAGCGCGGGAAGAGCGGCTTCCGGCACCGTCTGGACAAGCCGGACGTCGCCTTTGAGGAGGCAATGGGAAATTTTCTGGCACAGTGCGCGGAAAAGCAGGAACTGGACCGCCTGTTCGGCGAGGCGGTGCGGGAACTGACGCCGGTGCTGATACGCTTCCAGACACTGGCCCAGCCAAATGATTCTTACTATGGGGAAGTGATGTTTTACCTTGGCCTTTTGGCCCGGCTGCTGCTGTCGGCAGTCATAGAGGGGGATCGGACGGATACCGCCGCCTTTATGAACGGCGTCGAGCCTACCGGGCTGCCGGAAGACCGCAGGCCGATGTGGAACCGCTGCCTTGCAAGCGTGGAAGAGAAGCTGGGCGGATTTCCATCCGACACCCCGGTTGCCCGGGCGCGCCGTGAGATCTCCGACCGGTGCCGCAGCTTTGCGGAGAAGCCCGGCGGCGTATACCGGCTCAATGTCCCCACAGGCGGCGGGAAGACGCTCAGTTCTTTGCGCTATGCTCTTGGCCACGCGGCGAAATGGAACAAGTCCCGCATCATTTTTACGTCTCCGCTGCTTTCGATTCTGGATCAGAATGCGCAGGTTCTGCGCAGCTTTATCCAGCAGGACAGCCTGATTCTGGAGCATCACTCCAATGTGGTGCACAGCAGAGACGATTCCGACGCCATTCTGGAAGGCACGGATGCGGAACTGATGGCGGAAAACTGGAGTGCGCCGATCATCATCACAACCCTTGTGCAGCTTCTCGACACCTTTTTCAGCGGAAAAACCGCCTGTATCCGCCGCTTTCAGGCGTTGACGGACAGCGTCATCGTGATTGATGAGGTGCAGACCGTGCCAAACCGTATGCTGGCGCTTTTCAATCTGACCGTCAGCTTTCTTTCGGAAATCTGCGGCGCCACGGTCGTCCTGTGTTCTGCTACGCAGCCCTGTCTGGAGCAGGCGGAGCATCCGATTACCGTGCCGGTTGGGGATATCATAGCGCATGACGCCGCCCTTTGGGAGGCCTTCCGCCGCACCGAGATTGTGGATGCGGGCGCCAGAGCGCTGGAGGATATCCCACCTTTTATTCTGGATCGGTTGGAGGGCACGGACAGCCTGCTGGTGATCTGCAATAAAAAGAGCGAGGCGGAGTTTCTCTACCGGGAGCTGTCCGGCCGGAACGCCCGCTGCTTTCACCTCTCCGCGTCCATGTGCGCAGCGCATCGGAGAAAGACGCTGGAGGCCGTGCAGGCGTCTCTGGCCCGACCCGGCAAGACCATCTGCATTGCGACGCAGGTCGTGGAGGCCGGAGTGGATCTCTCATTTGGGTGCGTGATCCGCCTGACGGCCGGGCTGGACAATGTCATTCAGGCGGCGGGACGCTGCAACCGGAACGGGGAGGCGGCGCAGCCGGGGCATGTCTACGTGCTGGAATGCGCCGGTGAGCGGCTGGGCAACCTGCAGGAGATTCAGCGCTCCAAGGACGCGATGGTCAGCCTGCTTGCACGTTTTCGCGGGCAGCCCGAAGCATTTCAAAACGACCTGTCTTCCGACGAGGCCGTTCGCTGTTATTACCGCCGGCTCTACCGGGAGATGCCGCTGGGGTATCAGGACTATCCGGTCAGGGGAGGGCCGAGCCTCTATTCCCTGCTTTCTCTGAACGAGGACAGCATGGAAGAAGAGACGGGCTTTGCGCTCAATCAGGCGTTCAAACGGGCCGGCGCGCTGTTCCGGGTGTTTGATGAGGAAACGGAGGACGTGCTGACGCCCTATGGAGGCGGCGCGGACTGCATTGCGGACCTGCAATCCTGCAGGGCGGGGGATCCCTGTTATCGTCAGGCCTGCCTGGACCGGGCGAAGGTTTATACGGTATCTCTGTTCCGGTATCAGACAGACCTGCTGGAACGGCAGGGCGGGCTTTATTCCGTCTGTGACGGGAGTGTGCTGGTGCTGCGGCCCGATTTTTATGATGAAGAAACCGGCGTCAGACTGAAGCCGGTACAAGCCAATTATCTGGAGGTGTAATCAACTGTGCCAAACACAATGCATCCCAATATCGTCGAATTCCAGGTGACCGGAGACTATGGACTGTTTTCCGATCCCATCATGCGCATCGGAGGAGAGAAGTGCAGCTATCAGGTGCCTACCTACGAGGCGCTGAAGGGGATCCTGTCGTCCGTCTACTGGAAACCGACCATGATCTGGTATATCGATGCAGTGCGCGTGATGAACCAGATCCAGACCGAGGTAAAGGGCATCCGCCCCATCAAGTATCAGGGCGGCAACGATCTTGCCTATTATACCTATCTGAAAAACTGCCGCTATCAGGTTCGGGCGCATTTCGAGTGGAACGAGAACCGTCCGGAGCTGGCCGCCGACCGCAATGAAAACAAGCATCATAACATCGCCAGACGTATGATTGAAAAGGGCGGCCGGCGGGATGTGTTTCTGGGCACGCGGGAATGTCAGGGCTATGTGGAACCCTGCCGGTTCGGTGAGGGAAAGGGGGCCTATGACGAAGTGGCGGAGCTTGGCTTCGGCCTGATGTATCACGGGATTACCTATGCGGACGAGGCATGGTCCGACGGGACCAGGGATTGCATGACCGCGAACTTCTGGTACCCGGTCATGCGGCGGGGTGAGATCACCTTCCCACGGCCGGAGGAGTGCCCTCTGCATAAGACCCTGAGACCCATGGAGGTCAAACCCTTTGGCGGGAGCTGGGAGAACTTTTCCGGCCTGAAGGAATTCGGGGAGGTGGAATAAATGGGCCTGCTACAGAAAGCCTGCGAAACATATGACGCCCATCAGGCGTTGGCGGGCGTGGCAAGAGAGGGACACCAGATTCTGGTTCCGGTCTCCCACATTTTAACCAACGCCGATCTGGAGATCACCTTGGATCAGGACGGCAATTTTGTCACCGCAAGAGCGGCGGAAAAATCGGAACCGAAGATCATCATTCCCGTCACCGAGGATTCCGGCGGACGCACCGCTGCACCCTGTGCCCACCCGCTGTGCGACCAGTTGGGCTATGTGGCTCCCTACAATGAGAAAAAGTATGCGCTGTATCTTGCACAGCTTACGGCATGGGCCGAATCGGATGACAGCCATCCCATGCTGAAGCCCATTCTGACTTATGTGAAGCGCGGCACGATCCTGAGGGATCTGGCCGGCGCCGGCCTGATCCGTCTCACTGAGGAGGGAATCCCGGAAAAGGAAAAGAGAATGGTATGCTGGCGCGTGGTCGGTCTGGGGCTGCCGCAGGAAGCCTGCTGGTTAAACAGGGAGCTGTTCCGCGCATTTATCAACTGGTGCGGCACCCAGCAGGAAAACCGGAAGCCTGCGCTGTGCCTGATTTCCGGCGAGCTTACCACGCCTGCCCGGCAGCATCCCAAGGGCATCATCCCCATCAACGGCAACGCAAAGCTGATTTCCGCCAACGACGGCACGGGCTATACCTACCGTGGACGCTTCACAGACGAGGAGCAGGCGGCTACCATCGGCTATACGGCATCCCAGAAAGCCCACAACGCGCTGCGCTGGCTTGCGGCGGAGCAGGGCGTCAACTATGGCGGCCGGACCTTTTTGTGCTGGAATCCGCAGGGGAAGCCGGTTCCGCCGGTCACTTCGCCCATCTTCGGGAGGGATGCGCCAAAGAGCTTTCGGCCGTCGGATTACAGGAAGAGGCTGCGGCAGACACTTGCGGGTTTTCAAAGCGAGTTGCCGGAAAAGAAGGACGGCGTTGTCGTTGCCGCGTTTGACGCCGCCACTACCGGCCGCCTCTCCCTGACCTATTACAACGAACTGGCCGGCTCTGATTTTCTCCAGCGGCTCCACGACTGGGACGAGACCTGCTGCTGGTGGAACGGGCCGTACGGGATACAGTCCCCGGGGCTCTATCAGATCATCGCCGGCGCCTTCGGCACACAGCGGGAGGAAAAACTGGCGGTGGACGACCGGGTGCTGAGGCAGCAGATGCAGCGGCTGGTGGCCTGCCGGGTGGATCGGGCGCTGTTTCCGCAGGATATGGAGCAGGCGCTTGTACACAGAGCGTCCAACCTGCAGATCTATGAGAGCGGCACGCGGGCGCAGCTTCCGTTCGTTGTGTGCGCGGTGGTTCGAAAATACCGATATGACAGATTTAAGGAGGATTGGAGTATGGCACTGGAACCGGAAAAACAAGACCGCAGTTATCAATATGGGCGGCTGCTGGCCGTGCTGGAGAAGGCGGAGCGGGACACCTATTCGTCGGACGAGACGAGGGAGCCCAACGCGATCCGGATGCAGCCGGTGTTCAGCCAGCGCCCCCAATATGCAAGCCGTATTCTGTGGGAGCAGATCAAAAAAGCGTATTTCCCCCGCCTTTCGCCCGCGGGAAGAGCTTTTTATGACAGGCTGATCGGAGAGATCATGCAGCAGCTCAGCCACTTCCCGGAACCGGAGCAGAACCGTCCCCTCGGCGATACCTATCTGCTTGGCTATTATCTCCAGCGCAATGAGCTTTATCGGAAAAAAGAAAGGGAAACGGAGGAATTATCATGAGCATTTTACAGAACAAAATCGATTTTATCGCACTGGTATCGGTCAACAAGGCAAACTGCAACGGAGACCCCTTGAACGGGAACCGTCCGCGCACGGACTATAACGGCTTCGGCGAGATGTCCGACGTGTGCATCAAACGCAAGATCAGGAACAGAATGCAGGATCTGGGGTTCCCCATCTTCGTCCAGTCCGCCGACCGCTGTCAGGACGGCTACGGCAGCCTGAGCGAGCGGGCCTCCGGGACCCTGAAAGACGTCAAAGACCGGGAGGAGTATGCCCGGCGCGCCTGCGAGCAATGGCTCGACGTGCGATCCTTTGGGCAGGTGTTTGCCTTCAAGGATACCAAGGGCGTCTCTGTGGGCGTGCGCGGCCCCGTCTCCGTCCATCAGGCGGTTAGTCTGTCGCCGGTGGAGGTGGAAAGCCTGCAGATCACCAAGAGCGTCAACGGCGAAAAAATGGAGAAAAACGAGAGCCGTGCCTCCGACACCATGGGCATGAAGCACTTTGTCCGCTTCGGCCTGTACGAGATCAAAGGCTCCATCAATGTCCAGCTGGCCGAAAAGACCGGCTTCAGCGAGAAGGACGCGGAGACGGTCAGAGAATGCCTGCGCACCCTTTTTGTCAACGATGCCTCCGCCGCCAGACCGGACGGCTCCATGGAAGTCGTAAAACTGTACTGGTTCCGCCACAACTGCAAGGAAGGTCAATATTCTTCCGCGAAAGTACACCGCGCCCTGAAAGTGACGCAGAAAGATGAAAACAGGATCCCTGCCTGCGTGGAAGACTATGAAATTACACTGGAACCGCTGGAGGGTCTGGACGTAGAGATCATCGATGGCGTATGAGGAGGAAGATATCCTCCAGTTATCCGGCATCCAGCACTTTCTGTTCTGCCGCCGCCAGTGGGCGCTGATTCATGTGGAGCAGCAATGGGCGGAAAACCTCCGTACGGCAGACGGCAGGCTCATGCACCAAAATGTCCATGACGCACAATTCCGCACCCGGCGGGGAGACCTCCTCACGGTTCGTGGGATGAAAATCCACTCGGCCCGGCTGGGCCTTTCCGGGGAGTGTGACGCGGTGGAATTCCGCAGATCTCCGAACGGAGTCCCCCTTGCCATGACCGAGGGGCTTTGGCTGCCCTACCCCGTGGAATACAAGCGGGGTTCCGTAAAGCCAAACCACATGGATGAGGCGCAGCTCTGTGCGCAGGCGATGTGTCTGGAGGAGATGTTTTGCTGTGATATCCCCGATGGGGCGCTGTTTTATGGAGAGACAAGACACCGGCAGGCCGTCTCCTTCTCGCCGGAACTGCGCCGGGAGGTGACCGAGACTGTCCGGGAGATGCACCAACTGTTCCGGCGGGGAAGTACGCCGAGAGTCAAACCGACAAAGGCATGCAATGCCTGCTCACTGAAGGATCTCTGCCTGCCGGGACTTATGCGTGCGCACTCTGTTTCCGCATATCTGCAGGATCAGCTGGAGGAAACACGATGAAGCATCTGCTCAACACCCTGTTTGTCACGCTGGAAGATGCCTATGCCGCGCTGGATGGAGAAAACATCGTGATCCGGCAGGGAGAACGTGAGGCAGGGCGTTTCCCGCTGCATATTCTCGAAAGTATTTATCTGTTTTCATATGCAGGCGCTTCTCCGGCTCTGATGGGAAAGTGTGCGAGGGAAGGGATCAATCTGGCCTTTCTGACGCCCGGCGGACGTTTTCTTGCCAGAACCTGCGGAGAGTCGCGCGGGAATGTTCTGCTCCGGCGCACGCAGTACCGTGTTGCGGACGATCCGCAGCAAAGCTGCCGGATCGCCAGAAACTTTATCTTCGGAAAGCTGGGCAATGCCCGGCAGGTGCTGGACCGCACGCGGCGGGATCACTCCGTGCGTATCGATGAAAACGTATTCCGAGGCGCTTCCGAACAGCTCAGAGCCCTGATGGGGCAGGTGCTGGAGGAGACTTCGCTGGAGGAACTGCGCGGGCTGGAAGGCGCCGGTGCAACGATTTATTTCCGGCTGTTTGACGATATGATCCTGCGCAACAAGGACGCATTCTTCTTTCAAAACCGGAACCGGAGGCCGCCGCTGGACAACGTCAATGCCCTGTTGTCCTTTGCCTATACCATGCTGGGCAATGACTGTGCTTCTGCGCTGGAGGCGGTCGGGCTGGATGCCTATGTGGGCTTTCTTCATCGGGATCGTCCCGGCCGCGCTTCTCTGGCGCAGGACCTTCTGGAAGAACTCCGCCCCTGTATGGCAGACCGCTTCGTGCTGACGCTGATCAACGATCGTATTATAACGCCGGACGACTTTCAGCAGCAGGAAAACCGCGCCGTGCTCCTGACGCCGGACGGGCGGCGGAAGGTACAAAAAGAGTGGCAGACCAGAAAACAGCAGAAGATCACCCATCCTTTTCTGAAAGAAAAAATGGAATGGGGGCTGCTTCCTCATGTTCAGGCGCTGCTTTTGGCCCGCTGCCTGCGGGAGGATCTGGAAGGGTATCCTCCGTTCTTGTGGAAGTAGGTTCGGAATGTTTGTTGTCATTACATATGACGTGAATACCCAGGACGCTGCCGGACGAAAGCGGCTGCGCCGTATTGCCAGACAATGCGTGAATTATGGCCAGCGGGTACAGAATTCGGTGTTTGAATGTTCGCTGGATGCCGCGCAGTATCGCATTTTGCAGGCGAAGCTGTGCGAGATTATGGAGCCGGAACAGGACAGCCTGCGGTTTTACAACCTGGGGAACCATGCCAGAGTTGAGCACTTTGGTGTGAAGCCCGGATATGATGCGGGGGATGTCCTGATCCTTTAGCGCGAACAGGATGTGCACACGATTTCCCCGGGCGGTTCGCGCGGGGAAATCGTGCCTTAGAGCCCGATTTGCCCGGCCGTTTTTTGCAATTGCAAGGTTCCTGTTGCAAAATTTGTTGTTTTATTGCAAAGACGACGGAAGCGATTCTCGAAATCTGTCTGTTTTTGCTGTCGCACCCCGCAAGGGGTGCGTGGATTGAAATGTTGCACCGTCACCGTTTGCCGCCGTTACGCCCTCAGTCGCACCCCGCAAGGGGTGCGTGGATTGAAATTACGCTCAGGCTCAGCTTGCTAACGGCATCAACGTCGCACCCCGCAAGGGGTGCGTGGATTGAAATGCAAAACCGGCGGAAACTCAGGCTATATCAAGTGGTCGCACCCCGCAAGGGGTGCGTGGATTGAAATTCAGGAACGTCAGAATCCAATCTCATTTCCATCATTGATGGCGAGTTTGCCTTTGTCTTTTCCTTCCGTAT
>CAJMQR010000046.1 GCA_905215665.1 uncultured bacterium
AGCCGTTGCCGGTAAATCTGACGGTGCCGTTCGAAAAAGCATAGCCCCAGCCATAGCTTCCGGACTTGATGCCGTTATTATTGCCGCCTTTCGGAGCAATAGAGGTGCTGTTTACGTCGGTCAGCGTGACGGAACCGTCCTTGAAGGTCAGGTCCCAGACATAGGCCGCGCCGTCCGGGACGGAAATCCCGTCGCCGGTGACGGTGGGCTGCTCGGCCGTGACCCATGTCCCGTCGAGCTTTCCCATGGCATAGCCGGTGCTGACCATAAGCACATATTTGCCGGATGTCAGCTCATCGGCTTTTGTGACTTTCGTGTACGTGGCAGTCTCCCCGCCGGCCAGCGCGGTCATCGGAAGCATGGAAACAACCATGATCAGAACCAGCGCCAGAGCAAGAAGCCTGCCGTGTATACTTGTCTTCATAAGTATACCTCCTTCTTATTTACCGCAGTCGGCAATATCCCGCAAAAAAGAGGTGGAATCCTCCCAAAGGGGATAGTACCCTACGATAGCTTAATGCTATTCTACCACAACCCGAGGGCAAAAGGAAGTGAAGCAGACGAAAAAGAGGAAACACAAAATGTAAAAAAACATGGAGAAAATTTGTGCATTATATATAGAATTCCCATAAGGATTTTGCACAGTCTTGACTTCCAACTGCAAACTTGCTATGCTGTCTCCGTATAGGAAACCATCCGGCAAAGGAGCTGTGCGTATGGGAAGAATGAATGCCCGCCGGAAGAAAACATTTCCGCAATGGCTGCGGGAAAAACGCTGGGCGATTCTGATTCTGGGCGCCGCTGCGCTTCTGTTTTTCGTGGTGGGACTGCTGGCGCGGACGGAGCCGGCGGATCAAATTCAGGCGGAGGACTACTCCGAATATGAGACGGGAAGAATCCTGGAGATCCTCTCGGACACGACGGAGCCTGACCCGAGTTCGGACGGCGCCGCCCGCGGCGAGCAGCTTCTGCTGGTTGAGGTCACCTCCGGCCAGTATCGGGGCAGGGAGCTTGAGGCATATAATTATGTCTCGCCTCTCTACGGCGTCCCTCTGCAGGAGGGCAACGGCGTCACCCTGCTGATTTCAACCTACGGCGACGGGACTGTCATTGCGAACGTCTTTGAATATAACCGTGAGCCTGCGATTCTGATCGTACTGGCGCTGTTTCTGGTGGTGACGGTACTTGTGGGCGGGAAAACCGGCGCGAAATCCCTGCTGGGACTGCTCATTACGCTGGCCTGTCTGTTCTGGATTCTGATTCCGCTGCTGATGAAGGGCGCTCCCATGCTCCTGACGGTCTTCCTCGTATGCGCCTATGTCACCGTGGTGTGTTTTGTCATTCTCGGCGGCGTCTGCCGCAAGACGGCCTGCGCTATGCTTGGAACCGTCCTCGGTCTGGCAATTGCGCTGCTGTTCGGCCTGTTTGCCCAGGCAATCGCAAAAATCAACGGCCTGCGTATCACCGACGTGGAACCGCTGCTCCAGCTCCGGCATCAGGGCACGCCGCTGGAGCTGAGGGGCCTGCTTGTGGCCGGGATTCTGATCAGCACGCTTGGCGCCGTAATGGACGTAGCCATGAGCCTTTCCTCGGCGCTTTCCGAGGTACACGCGGTCAACCCGGCCCTGAACCGCCGCCAGCTCTTCCGGTCGGGCATGAACATCGGGCGTGACATGGTCGGTACGATGACGAATACGCTGATCCTTGCCTTCCTCGGCAGCAGCTTCACGCTGATTCTGTATCTGTATTCCATCGGCCTGTCCAGGCATCAGCTTTTCAGCTCTTCCTATCTGGCGCTGGAGGTGATCAGCGGCATTTCCAGCAGCATCGGCGTGATTCTGGCCGTGCCCATCACCGCGCTTGTCAGCTCCGTCCTGCTGACCGGGGCAAAGCCGAAAAAATAACAGATTCTCGTTTTGAGTGTCTGAAGAAATGGAATCTGTTTGGCTCTGACGGAGTAAAACGAAGCGTACTTCTGCCCGTGACCGGCGGTCATGCAGCGGGCTGCGGCATAAAAAATCCAAGGCGTTTGAACGCCCTGGATTTTTTTATTCTGCAGAAGGCGGCTCATTCGCGCCGCTTGTTTTTCCCTGAAGCAGTATGCTATAATAATAACGTATTCATCGGGAAGCGGGCGGACTGCCGCTGCGTTTTTCCGGCATGAGATGTGAAGGAGGGAACAGATGAAGCACCGGGAAAAACTCCGCTGGGCGCTGCTGCTCACGGCCGCATTCGCCGCGCTTGCGCTGCTGTTCCTGCTGTTTCCTCTGACGGGCGATGACTGGTACCGCGAGGGGCTGGGGCGCACGATCGGCTCCGCGGGCGATCTGCTGCGGGAGGTGGCCTTCCGCTGGAGAACGACGAATCCGCGGATCCTGGGGAATGTCCTGGCCTATCTGTCCGGCAGCCGGCCCATACTGCGCGTACTGCTGCGGACGTCGGTGACGCTGCTTTTGATGTTCTTTGCGGCGAAGGCGGCGGGCCTGCGCACAAAAGCGGGCTTCCTTCTGCTTGCGGCGGCTCTTTTTGCGCTGCCGCGGGAGATGTTCCGACAGATCTATCCATGGTCGGCGGGGTTTTTCAATTACGTCCCGCCGGTGCTGATCCTGCTGCTCTGTCTCCGGCTGCTGCGGGAGCTTTTTGAGGGAAAGAGTCTGCGGGAGACGCCGGGGAAATGCATCGCCCTGTTTTTTCTGGCCTTTGCAGGCCAGCTCTTTGTGGAACACAACACGCTCTGCGCCGTCTGCGCCGCCGCCGCGCTTCTTTTATGGCACCGCGCAAAACGGAAAACGTGGTCTGCCGGGCTGCTGTGCTTTCTGGCAGGTGCGCTGCTGGGCGCGGCGCTGCTGTTTCTGTCTCCAAGCTACCGAACGCTTACCGAAGCGAACGCCGCGTATCAGGCCGGGGTTGGCGGCCTTGCCGGAATGCTCAGAACGGCAAAGGAGAATCTGCCGGAGATTACAAAATGGCTGGCCACCGGATGTCCGGTGCTGTACGGCGGCCTGACGCTTCTTGCCCTTGCGGCGTTGCGGAGAAAAGAAAACAGGACGGCGGCGGATCTCGCCGCGGCTGCCGCACTGGCGCTTGGCGCGGTATATTCCGCGCTGCACCGTTGGCTTCCGGCACAGCCGGCGGCAGCGTGTTTGTGGCTGGCGGCGCTCGGCTTTGCCGCGCTTCGCTGGCTGGACGGCGCGCACCGCGCCAGAGCCTTGTTCTTCCTGTTCGTTGCCCTTGCGGCGGCCGTGCCTCTGACGGCAGTCACGCCCATCGGGCCGCGCTGCCTGTTTTCGAGCTATGTCTTTTTGCTGCTGGCCGGAGCACAGTTTCTGCCGGCGGCCGGGCTGCACGGCGAAACCGTATGGCAAAGGGCCGGCGCGGGTGCGCTGGCAGCCGGCATCTTTGCGGCCTGCGTCTTTCTTTTCCTCCCGATGCACCGGACGGAGCTGCTGAGGCGGCAGGCAATTGCACAGGCGATGGCGGAGGGAAAGCGGGAGATTGTCCTGCCGGAGTTCCCGCACGCGGAATACCTCTGGGACGCGGATACGCAAAAGCTTGGGCAGACATATTATCATGAAACGCCGGGCGACATCGTGTTTGTTTTTGTACCGGCGGAGGAGTGGACGCCATGAAAAGCAGGCGGGACTTTATCTGCCGCTGTGCCTTTTTTGCGGGGCTGAGTGTCCTTTATTTGACGCTTTTTGCGCTGCTCGCGCATGCGGGACTCTACCGGATTGAAAATGCGCACAATGACCGCCTGTTTTCGGCGGACGACGTATACTATGTGAACCGCTTTTTCTCGACGGAGATGGACACCTCCCTGCGCATTGTCAAGCACCCCCTGCTCGTGGTGCTGGGCTGGCTGCTGACGCGGCTGGAGGGGCTTCTGTTCGGCGCGCTTTGTGTGGAAAAGCACTATCTGCTGATCGCGGCGGGGCAGATCTGCCTGACGCTGGGCACGGTCTATGTTCTTGACCGGATCTTTGAAACGCAGTACGGTATCAAGACGGGCTATGCGCTGCTGCTGTGCGGCGTCTATGCGCTGTCCTTCAGCGTGCTGTTTTTCACCTTCGTTGCGGAGAGCTATGCGCTGTCGGCTTTGCTACTGGTGCTGTGCTTTTTCTGCGCCCGCGGGGAGAAAACCGCAGCGGCGGCCCTGCTGGGGGCCTTGGCGGCGGGGACGACTGTGACCAACGGCGTTCTGTGGGCGGCAATCGTGTTGCTTTCCGGCGGCAGCATGAAAAAGCGGCTTTTGACGCTGGCGGCGGGGACGGGGCTGTTTTTTGCGCTTGCCGCGCTGCTTCCGGTACGGACGGTCTTTTACGGAAACCTGCTTTCCGCCGGATGGAACAGCGCGAAAAATTACAGCGACCATTTCGGCTTTCTTACCGCGCTGCGCTATGTCTTTTTCGCGTTTTTCGGTTCCACGGGTTTTTATCTGCACACGCAGGAGCAGTCGCCCTTCGGAGATTTTGCCGGCGACGCGCTGTCGTTTGTACCCTCCGCCTCTCTGCCGGTCGTGGCTGCGTGCCTGCTGTTTCTGGGACTGCTCGTATGGGCGGCGATTGCGTGCAGGTGGGACCGGCTGCTCTGTGCGCCGCTGGCGGTGCTGGCTCTGAACCTTGTCCTGCACGGACTGATCCAGTACGGACTGAAGGAGGCGTTTTTGTACTCTCTGCACCACTATCCGGCGCAGCTTCTGATTGCGGGCCTGCTGTTTCGCGGGACGGGGGAACGCCGGAAACGCACCGCTGTCGTACTGCTGGGTGTCTATGGGCTGTGCCTGATTGTATGGAATATACCTGGTTATGTAAACCTCACGTGCTTTCTCGGAGGGTGAGAGAATGAAAGAGAGACTGCGGCTCCTGCGTCCGAAGCATTATCTGAAAAATCTGCTTGTTCTTTTTCCTCTGGTTTTCAGCGGGCGGCTGACGGACTGTGCTTCCGCTGCGCAGGCAGGCTTTGCCTTTCTGGCTTTTTGCCTGCTTGCCTCGGCGGTCTATATTCTGAATGACCTGTGCGACCGGGAGAACGACCGCCGGCATCCGCGCAAATGCCTCCGCCCTCTGGCCAGCGGCGCGGTGCGCCCCGCGGAGGCGGCTCTTCTCGCGCTGCTTCTACTGGCGCTGCTTACCGCGCTGGGATTGTGGCGGCGGCTGCCGCAGGGGGCATGGCTCTGTCTTGGCATCTATCTTGCAGTGAACTGCGCCTACAGCCTTGGCCTGAAAAACGTACCGGTTCTGGACGTTGCTCTGCTGGCATCCGGATTTCTGCTGCGCGTTTTTTTCGGCGCGGCGGCAATCGGCGTGACAGTTTCGAGCTGGCTATATCTGACGGTCATTTTTGTGTCGTTTTATATGGGCTTCGGAAAGCGCAGAAGCGAGCTTCGGGAAAGTGCCGTTTCCTCACGCAGCGTGCTGAAATTTTACACCGCCGTCTTTCTGGACAGGAGCATGCAGCTATGTATGACGCTGGGCATTGTCTTTTATTCCCTCTGGAGCGCCGGAACGGATACGGGCATTGCCGGAAGCCGGATGCTGTGGACGGTGCCGCTGGCAGTCTGCATCTGCCTGAAATACAGCCGCACCGCCGAGGAAAACTCCGACGGCGACCCGGTGGAGATCCTTCTGGGAGACCGGCTGCTGCTGCTTCTTGTGCTGCTTTATGCCATGCTTGTGCTGGCGCTTCTGTATTTGTAAAATTACATCGTCCGCTGTGTGACGCGGGCGGGATAGCGTCCGGTGCCGTCGCCTGATATAAGCCGGTAAAGCTGCGCCAGATAACGCCAGGTGTGCTTGTCGATTTCTCCGCTGGCGGGCAGGCCGGCCCGCTCCTGCAGCCAGATCACGGCGGAGACCGTGGCGGGGTCGTGCATGCCGTTCACCGCCACGGCGGGGACGCCGAGATAAAAACGGTCAAGGGCGACGAAGAGCGCCTGAACCAGATACATATGGGCGTTGCTTTCGCCGCAGCAGATCACCTGCCCGGGCTGCAGGATGATCTGCAGCGGCGCGGCTTTTCCATAGGAAATCAGCGCATTGCGGTAAATGCGTACAAGCGTATCCCATGTTTCCAAATCCGCGGCGCCGGTGACGGGCAGGCCGTGCTTGCGCTGGAAATCCGACACCGCACCGCGCGTCTCCGCGCCGTACAGTCCGTCCGGAATGAGCCGCACCTGATAGGGCGTGCCGGGCAGCACCTTGCGCAGCATGATCTGCAGGGATTGAATGGGACTTGCGGCCAGAGGAGCGACCGGTGTCATACGGAGGGCCTCCTTTCAAAATCGGAATCGCCGTATACCATGGTTCTGCCGGGAAACTGCGTCAGGAAGGCGGTGTCGGCGTTGGTTATGGACTGCCCTCTGTCCAGCGCATCCTCCGCGGAGAAGGGAGCGGACGCCTGCTGCGGGCGGGGCGCGGCGTCGATCCGGCTGACCGGCAGGATCGTATCGGCGGATGTTCCCACGGCCTGCGGCGTTTCGCCCGGAGGAACGAAGCGGTTCGTTTCAAAGGCACTGTTGAGTTCGATGCCGGCGGTCTGGTCGTACAGAGCGTCCCATGTGGCTTCATCGACGATCCCGTCCGCCGTCAGCCCGGCAAAGCGCTGGAAGGCGACGACGGCGTTTTCCGTCTGAGCGCCGAACACTCCGTCCACGGTGAGCGGTGGGATACTGCTGATAAACTGCGACAGGACGCTCAGCATATATTGCAGGGTACGGACCTGCTGGCCCCGCGCACCCTCCTGCAGGACGTCGGTGTACTGCCAGTTCACGGCGTAAAACTGCTGCCCCTCGGATTCCAGCTCGGCAAGGTTTGTGATCCCGACGTAGAGCCGCACAAGCTGATACCAGGTGGCTTTGCCTATGATGCCGTCGGAGGAGAGATTGAAAATACGCTGAAAAGCGCGCACCGCATTTTCGGTCTGCGTGCCAAAGATCCCGTCCACCGGATTGATTTTCGGTATGGCAGGGTAGTTCTGCGAGATCCGGTTGAGCATGACCTGCGCCTGTACGACATAAGGCCCGCGCGAGCCGGTGCGGAGCGGTTCTCCCGGATAGGAGGTTACATATCCGCGTATGGGAGCGTCCCGGACGATTTCAATATCGCTGCCGTAATAATTGCGCAGGATCTCAACAGAATTCTGCCCCTGCTGTGCCAGAGCCTGAGATCCCCACTGACTGAGTCCGGCACAGGTGACCGTGGTTCCGTTGCAGAATTTTGCCGCCAGCGGCTCGACGAAGCCCTGACGCCGCAGGTAGTCGTTGAAGATTTCGTCCACGATTCTCTCAATCGGCGTAAAGTAATTGCGGCCGTTGATGAATTTCTGGTCGATTGCCGTGGAGGACGTTATGTCGAAGTCGTAGCCGCGGCTGCGGTAGTATTCCGTGTATACGCGGTTGAGCGCGAAGGAGATGATTGCCAGAATGTTGGCGGTCAGCGCGCTTTCCTCCCATGTGGGATAGATTTCGCTGGAAGCGACATTTTTGACGTAGTCCGCAAAGGGTACGGTGACGTTCGCGGCGTAGGCGTCCGGCGGGCCGAGATGCACCGTGATGGTTTCGGGTACATAAGGAATGACCGTGACCATGGCGCCACCTACAGATTCTGGGGAGTGATGTTGAATATTTCGGTCATGTTCCATGCCTCCGGCTGCTCCGCAAGAGGGATCAGCGCAAAGTCCTGATCGGTTGTGATATTGGGGAAAATCTGAACGTTTTCCACGATGATCCGTTCATAATCCGGATGCTCGGCGGTAACGTCCACACTGGTAAAGGGCCCTGCCGTGCCCGGATACTGACTCTTGGCAGGGTCCGGGGCGTGGATGGCGACCGGACTGATGCGTCCGCTTTCGTCGGTGATGCGCACTGCCAGCAGTTCCACGCCGCCCGGCAGGCGCTGCGTTACGGTAAAGGTCACGCCGCCGACCGGAAGCTGCGCGGCAGAGGTAAAGCTGCGTACATTGAGAAAACCGTCCATCGGTATGCTGCACCTCCCAAACAGTCATGCCAATAATATATGCAGCGGGCAGGGGAAGTGTGAAAGGCTTGCCTTTTGCATCGCATCCGGAAAGCAGAGGAGAACCCATAAACGACGGATCCTGAAGCGGCAGGTTGCGCAGAAAAAACACGCGCCGCCGGGAGAGGGCCTCCTGGCGGCGCGGACGCAGCGGATGAAATATCGGATGTCCGTATTACAAAAAACCTTTCATCTGATCGATGTTGGCCTGCTCGGTCTGCAGCAGACGGTTGGAAAGACCGGAGACTTTGGGATCGAGAATCCCCATCGTGCGGATGTTCTGCACGCTTTTGATCATCCCGCGGGTATTGCCCTGCAGCATCAGCTCCGCAATCTTCGAGGTCGGATCGGAGCTGCCGCGGACTTTCATTTTGGAGGAAAGTGCGGAGCCGTAGCGCGCAAGAGGGTTGATATTCCGGGGCTTCCCGTTCCGCTCCCGCAGAAGCTGATCCGCTTCGGCGTAAATGCTCTCGTATTCCTGAAGCTGCGAGCGCAGTGCGGCCTGGAATTCGTGGTCCTGGGTCTCGTCCATCACGGTCTGGATGCCGTAGCATCCCATCTGGGTCGTGCGGCGTATGGAGTTGAGCATGGAAATATCGTTCTGCATCAGTCTTCACCTCGGCAATAGTCTGCCACTGCGGGACAAAAGTATTCA
>CAJMQR010000047.1 GCA_905215665.1 uncultured bacterium
TTGGTGCGGCGTTTCTCCCTGCTGCTGCAGGAGCTGGGTTCCCCTCTGGACGCGGTCGTCTGTGAGGACATCTACCGCGGGCACCTCTCCGAGGGGCACTATTTCGTCGAGGGTGCGCCGGAACTTCTGGACTATCTTGCGCCGAAATATGACCTCTATCTCGCCTCCAACGGTGTGGCCGCCACGCAGTATTCCCGCCTGGCCAGCGCCGGCATTGGGCGCTATTTCCGGGAAATCTTCATTTCCGAAGTCACGGGTCATCACAAGCCGGAACGGGAGTATTTTGATTACTGCTTTTCGCACATTCACGGGTTTGATCCGGCCTCTGCTCTGATGATCGGCGACAGCCTGACCAGTGATATTCTCGGCGGTAAAAATGCAGGTATCGCCACCTGCTGGTTCAATCCCTCCCGCAAGGAGAACCATTCCTCCATTGTGCCCGACTTTGAAGTGCACTCGCTCACGGAGCTGCGTACAATCCTTTAGCCGGCGAAAAACGAAAAAAGCAAAAAAATCACTTGACTTTTTCCTCAAACTGCATATAATTATAAATGCGTTTTGACGCGAATGGTCATAGGGGATTTGTGTAACGGTAGCACACCGGACTCTGACTCCGTTTGCGGGGGTTCGAATCCCTCATCCCCTGCCAAATCAAATCCCTTGCAAACACAGCGTTTGCAAGGGATTTCCTTTATTTGCAACGGTTTTCCGCCTCTTCTCTGTATCTTATCTGTGAATCAAAATATCATCTGAAATACGCGTTTAAGCATTATTGTGAATAGATAATGCTTATGAAATTGCTTATATATCCAACCTACCCGCGCGCCTGATTCCTTTTTCATCGCACATAGTCATGCCGGAGGAGCTTTCGCCCCTCCGGCCCTTTTTTACCTCCACGGCATCTCCCACAGATTCACGCTCTTGTACTCCTGTTGCACAAGCCAGTCTTTTTGTTCTGCCGTCAGATTCAGACTGTCTATCAGTTCGATTACCTTCTCTTTCCGGCTCCCTCTGATCGACTCTCCTTCCTCGTCCTTATCTTCGTGCAGCTCCTTCGCTCTTGTCCAGAATTCAGCATAGGCCTTCGCCGGGATGCCTTCCTCCTGCGCCGCCTTGAATTTCTCCGCCGTCGAGCCGGTATATACCGCTCCCAGCGCCGCGTAGGGCAGCTTCGTGTCCATGCCCTTGTCGGCCATGTCCTCCATGCGCCGCAGCATTTCCGTCATGTCATAGGTGCCCGGGAATGCCCCCGGGTACTGCTCCGCCAGCTCCTTGTAAAGCTGGTCGATGCCCTGCTTGCCCTCGTCCTCCACAAAGTAGAACTTGTGCCGTCCCATGGCGCGCTTCTTAAAGCTGTTCCAGTCGTCTCCGAACTCCGTCCTGACCCACTCCGGCACGAACACCTTCTGCCCGTAGATCGTGTCGCGGATTTCTCTGTAATAGTCGTCCGCTGGCATCGTCTCCGTCCCGAGGTTCATCACCGCCTCAAACAGGTCGTCCTTTTCCGCCTTCAGCAGCTTCACGCCCTGCTGCATTTCCAGCATCGGCGTTTCCAGCAGCCCGTTTAATTCCTTGCTGTCATAGCTCTGGATGTTGAAAAGCCTCCGCATGCCGCTTGTCAGGTCGCGCTTGTATCGCTCCTGCGCCTTTTCCTTCTCCTGCTCCAGCTTTTCCTGCGCGGCGGTCAGCTTGTTTTCTGCCCGCTGCACCTTTTCCTCCGGAGACAGGGAGAATTTCGTCTTTGCCGGTTCCATCAGTTTCTCTGCCTTGGTCTCCGCCTCCTGCCGCGCCGCCTCGTTTCCGCTTTCATATTCCACCACGCGAAGCCCGTTCATTTTGAGCTTGTCCAAAAGCCACCCGTCCGCGCTGTCCGGCACGACCGCCACCATGTCAAGCAAATTCGCGCTGTCGCTGTCCGCGTCCTTCGCCCGCAGCACAAGGCTCACGTCTCCCGCGCCGTCCTCATCTTCCAGCATGGATTTCACCGGTATTCCCGGCGATTCATACATCGCCGCAAGATCATCCTCGTTCAGATTCCGAATGGTCGTAAGATTTTCATTTTCCCTCTTGACATTCTCAGCGCTTTGTGATACATTGTCGTAAGGAATCCGAGTCTTGTTTACCTCTGTGTGCGATCTTTCTTGATCGTCCCTGAGAGAAAGGCCGGATTCCTCTTTTTTTGCCTCCAGCAGAATTTTGTGCATCCAGAATTTATTTTTTTCTCTGCTTCCTCTCACTATAATCTCGACTTCATATTCTTTATTGTCAATTTTTGCCATGCTAGTGAGATACACATATTTCAGATCACTGCTTGGATTGTGGTAATTTGCCACATTGTTCATTCGCACCGTCGCGCTCTTTATCAATTCCGGGATCTGTTGTATTGTTGCTATCTTCAGTTTTTTCAGTTTACTTGGCAGCGTCTCAAACCGGCTTCCCTTGCCCAACGTCTCGCGGATTCCGTCCTTTGTGATGGCCACTGTCATGCCGGATTCCTGATTCACAACAACATTGTTTCCGTCCGCGAAGAATCCGTCCTCAGTCAGCTTTTTCAATACCGCTTTCTGCACACCGATGTAGTCATTGATCGATTTTATCCCGTAGTCCGTCATCACGTCCGCCACAGAATACTGCACACTGCTCTCCGTCAGCAGCGCCCGATCCCATCCAAGGTCGGGCATTTTGTTTTGCCGTTCCTCTTCGGTCAGCTTCCGGCGGCTGGCCGTTTCTCTCGCCTCGATCTCTCCTGCGGAATTGATGTATTGCCCAAGGTAGACCTCGCCGGGGTTTTCCATCTGCCGTTTCAGATCGAGCAGCTTTCCGAACCACTCGTTCGGATAGAGCTTTTCATAGAGTCTGTCGTGCTCCGCGTCCAGCCGGTCGTATTTCTCCGTGTCTCCCGGCTTTTCGGAGTAGAACAGGCGCTCCAGCTCCCCGTCGATCTCCTGATAGCGGATATAATCGTTCTGTTCTTCCTTTGTCAGGCCGTTCAGAATGTCGTCATACTCCTGCTGCAATCTCTCCTGTAACCTGTCGCCGCTTTCATAGTCGCGCCGCGCCCAGTATTCCGGGCTTGTCCCGCCTTGGAAGCCCTCGTATTTCTGGATGATGTGCTGAATCTCGTGCAGCAGCGTCTCCTGCCCCTTGCCGAACAGGCTGTCAGAGAGAATAATCGCGCCGTTTCTTTTGTCAAATTTTCCCTTCACGCCGGGATCCAGCTTTTCAAACCGCACGGTCATGTGCCGCAGCATATGCTGGAGCGCTCTTGTCGCCAGGGAACATAATGTCGTAACCATCCACCTTAAATGGTTTCCCAATTTCGGCTTTCTGCCCGTCCAGCATCGCATGCGCGTGTCTCGTCCTGCCATCAAGCGTTGCAACCCATTCGCGCTTGAGCTTTATTCCCATATTTTCAGCCGCCACATAACTCTTAACAGCACCGACGGCACCCTTCGTTCCCGTCCTGTGCCAGAACGTGCGGAAGAGCCGTGCACAGGTATAAAAACCGCCCTGCGGAGAAATCCGCAGGGCGGTGCTTTTCTGCAATCAGTCTGCTACATAGGGCAGAAGCGCGATCTGACGGGCGCGCTTGATCGCGATGGTAAGCTGGCGCTGATGCGCCGCGCAGGTGCCTGTCGTACGGCGGGGCAGGATCTTTCCGCGCTCGGACGTATAGCGGCGGAGCTTGGCAGAATCCTTGAAATCGATGCTGGTAGCCTTCTCGACGCAGAAGTTACATACCTTCTTGCGCTTACGCGGGCGAACTCTATCGTTTGCCATGATGAAATCCTCCTTCTATCAGACTCAAGTGAAAAAGTTACAAAGTTAGAACGGGAGCTGGCTGTCGTCATCCTCGATCATGGAGAAATCGGAAGCCGGAGCCGGCGCGCTGGGCGCGGCATAACCGCCGGACTGCGCAGCAGGAGCGGAGTAACCGCCGTAAGACGGCGCAAAGCCTCCGTCCGCATTGCCGTCGCGCTTGGAATCGCCGAAATAGACATTGTCGGCAACGACCTCCGCGCTGCGGCGCTTATTGCCCTCCTTATCGGTCCAGTTGCGGATCTGCAGGCGCCCGGACACCACCGCCATGCGGCCCTTGGTGAAATACTTGCTGACAAACTCAGCAGTATTGCGCCACACCACGATATCGATGAAATCCGTTTCCTTTTCGCCGTTGGCGCTGCTGCCGAAGTCACGGTCAACAGCCAGCGAGAATGTGGCCACTGCCACACCGGAACCCGTCCGGCGCAGCTCGGGGTCACGGGTAAGACGGCCCATGAGAACAATATGGTTCAGCATGAACGTGCCTCCTTACTCTTCGACTGCGACGATGATGGAGCGCAGGATGCCGTCGGTGATCTTGAACACACGGTCCAGCTCAGCGGGGAGCTCGGGCTTGCATTCGCAGGTCATCAGGACATAGTAGCCCTCGGGCAGATCATTGATGGGATACGCCAGCCGGCGCTTGCCCCATTCCTCGATACCCGTGAGAGTACCTTCTGCCTCAACCATCGCCTTGAACTTTTCCACGAGAGCGGCGATACCCTCTTCGCCCTTGGCGGGGTCGATGATATAGACGATCTCATACTTACCGGAAATCTTAGCCATTGTTGTTTGCACCTCCTTTTGGACTTATGGCCGCCGGTCGCGCCGGCGGCAAGGATTGTCCGCATTCGCAGACTTGTTTATTCTACCGTTGTTTTTCAAGTTTGTCAACAGATTTTTTGTGAAAAAACGGCGATTTTCCTCCCTTCCCGGTAAAAACAGAAAATACTCCCGCCGATGAGACGCAAAATACCATGGGAGACTTGCTTTTTCCATCGTGAAATGCTATGATTTACAAGGAAATCTGCCGGATTTCTCTGGCAGAGCCGAATTTCAGCACACGAAAAGGAGGATTATTTTATGAAGAAAATCACAGGCTCCATCGTGGCACTGGTCACTCCGTTCAATCAGGATGGTTCCGCGGACTACGGCAGGCTCCGCGAGCTGGTAGACTGGCATATCGCAAATAAAACCGACGCGCTTCTGGTGCTCGGAACCACCGGCGAGACGGCGTCCACCTCTCTGGAGGAGGACATCCGGACGCTCGACTGCGTCCTGTCTCAGGCGTCCGGCCGCGTTCCCGTCATTGCCGGCAGCGGCTCCAATTCCAGTGAAATGCAGAAGCACAAGAGCGTCATCTATTCCGAAATGGGCGCCGCTGCCCTGCTGTGCATCAGCCCGTACTATGTCAAAACCAATGAGGAGGGTATGTACCGGCATTTCATGATGTCGGCGGACGCGGCTTCTGCGCCCATCATCCTCTATAACGTTCCGGGGCGCACCGGCTGCAGGATCTCTCCGGAGGTTGTGCGCCGCCTGTCCGTCCATCCCAACGTCATGGGCATCAAGGAGGCCAGCGGCGATATGTCCTATGCGATGAAGATCGCGCGCTACCTTTCGGACGATTTCGTGATGTACTCCGGCAATGACGACATCACCATTCCCCTGCTGTCTGTCGGCGCCTCCGGCGTCATCTCCGTCTGGGCGAACATCATGCCCCGGGAGGTGCACGACATGGTGACGGATTATCTCGAGGGCCGGCACGAGCAGGCGCTGCGGGAGCAGCTTCGCTGTCTGGATCTCATCAATGCGCTCTTTATGGAGGTCAATCCCATTCCCGTGAAGGAAGCCATGAACCTGATGGGCCTGAATGCCGGCTGTTATCGGATGCCCATGTATCCCATGGCGCCGGAGAACCGCAAAAAGCTGGCCGCCATTATGCGCGCCGCCGGCCTTCCCGTAAAGGAGGACGCTTGAATGAAGCTGTTCCTCAGCGGTTACGGTAAAATGGGGAAAATGGTCGAATCCCTGGCACTGGAAAAGGGCTGGGAGATTGTCGGCAAGGCCGACGTGACCTGCCCGGAGGTCTACGACACCGCGCCGGGCGCGGACGTATGCGTCGATTTTTCCGGTGCGGGCGTGGCAGCCCGCCTCGCCGCCTATCTGCGGCGGACCGGAACGGCTCTGGTCAGCGGCACGACCGGCCTGACGGAGCCGGACTTCGACGAGCTTCGCAGCGTTTCCCGGCTGGTGCCGGTGATCTGGACCGCAAATTACAGCACCGGCGTCGCCGTTCTGCGGCGGCTGCTCCGGGACGCTGCCGGAACGCTCCAGGACTGGGACAAGGAAATCGTCGAAATCCACCACAACCAGAAGGCGGACGCCCCCAGCGGCACGGCAAAGCTGCTTTTGCAGGAGCTGGACCCGACGGGGCAGGCGCAGGTGATGCACGGGCGCGAAGGCATCTGCGGTAAACGCCGTCAGAATGAGATCGGCGTCTTCTCTCTCCGCGGCGGCACGGTCGCAGGAGAGCACACGGTCTACTTTTTCGGGGAAGACGAGACTTTGACCCTGACCCATACGGCAGCCAGCCGGAAAATCTTTGCAGCCGGCGCGCTGCGCGCCGCGCAGGCGCTGTGCGGCAGGCAGCCGGGCTTCTACACGCTCGACGAACTGCTGTTTTCGAATTGATCATAATAAGGAAGAAACACAATGGAAAAACTGAAACCGCGAACCCTCTCCGGCTTTATGGAGCTGCTGCCCGCACCGCAGCAGAAATTTGAGCGGATGCTGGAAATCCTGAGAAAAACCTTTTCGCTTTACGGCTTTACGCCCATCGATACGCCGGTGATCGAGTCGGCGGACATCCTGCTGGCCAAGGGCGGCGGAGAGACGGAAAAACAGATCTACCGCTTCCAGAAGGGTGATTCCGATCTGGCGCTGCGCTTTGACCACACGGTGCCTCTGGCAAAATACGTCGCACTGCACGAAAACGAGCTCTGCTTTCCCTTCCGCCGCTACGCAATCGGCAAGGTCTACCGCGGCGAGCGCGCCCAGCGCGGCCGTTTCCGCGAGTTCTATCAGGCGGATATCGACATCATCGGCGACGGAAAGCTCTCCGTCATCAACGAGGCAGAGATTCCTTCCGTCATCTATAAGGTGTTTTCCGAATTTGGCCTGAAGCGTTTCTGCATCAGTGTGAACAACCGCAAAATCCTCAACGGCTTTTACGCGATGCTGGGCCTGACGGAGTGTTCCGGCGACATCATGCGCACCGTGGACAAGCTGGATAAGATCGGCGCGGAGAAGGTCCGCACGATTCTGACGGAGGACATCGGCCTGTCTGACAGGGAGGCCGGCGAGATTCTCCGCTTCATTGCGATCCGGGGGACGAATGCCGAGGTTCTTTCCGCCCTCGAGAGCTATCGCGGCAAAAATGAGGTCTTTGACACCGGGCTGGAAGAACTGACGGCCGTGACGAAGTACCTGTCCGCCTTCGGCGTTCCGGAAGAGAACTTTGCCGTGGATCTGACGATTGCCCGCGGGCTGGACTATTACACAGGCACCGTCTACGAAACGCGGATGCTGGAGCATCCGGAAATCGGCGCGATCTGTGCCGGCGGCCGGTATGACAATCTTGCGGAGTATTATTCCGACCGGAGTCTGCCCGGCGTGGGCGTCGCCATCGGCCTGACGCGGCTGTTTTATGTGCTGGACGAGCAGGGAATGCTGAATCCGGATCTGCCCACCGCGCCGGCCGACTGCCTGCTGATCCCCATGACCGAGGACGTCTCCGCGGCCGTGGCGCTGGCCACGCGCTTCCGCGAGGCCGGAATCCGCACACAGATTTATGCCGAGCAGAAAAAATTCAAGGCAAAAATGACCTATGCCGACCGTCTTTCCATTCCCTACGTCGTATTTCTCGGAGAAGATGAAATCGCGCAGGGGGTATGCTCTGTCAAGAATCTTCGAACCGGCTGTCAGGTCAGCCTTGCGCCGGAGGATGCGGCTGCACTGATTCTAAAGGGAATTTCTGAGCTGGAACACGGCTCCGTGATTTTAGAGAAATAATTGGGGGAATTTTCATGACGCAATCAAGAACACACAACTGCGGCGAGCTTCGTATTTCCGACGCCGGCAAAACCGTGACGCTGGCCGGTTGGATGGAAAACGTCCGCGAGGTCGGCAGCAATCTGGCCTTTGTCGTCCTGCGTGATTTCTACGGCACGACGCAGCTTGTCATTGAAACGGAGGCGATGATGCAGGCCGTCCGCTCCATCAACAAGGAATCGACCATCCGCGTGACCGGCGTCGTCCGTGAGCGCGCCAGCAAGAACCCGAAGCTGGCCACCGGCGAAATCGAGGTCGTGCCGTCGGAGCTCCGGGTTCTCGGCCGCTGCCGTTATAACGAACTGCCCTTTGAGATCAACCGCAGCCGCGAGGCGGACGAGGCCGTCCGGCTGAAGTACCGTTATCTCGACCTGCGCAACCCGGCTGTGAAAAACAACATCATCCTGCGCTGCAACGTGGTCGCCGCCCTGCGCAAGGCCATGACCGAGCATGGTTTTCTGGAGATCACCACGCCCATCCTGACCGTTTCCTCCCCGGAGGGCGCGAGAGACTATCTGGTTCCCGCAAGGAAGCACCCCGGCAAGTTCTACGCTCTGCCGCAGGCGCCGCAGCAGTTCAAGCAGCTTTTGATGACCTCCGGCTTTGACCGCTATTTCCAGATCGCCCCCTGCTTCCGCGACGAGGA
>CAJMQR010000048.1 GCA_905215665.1 uncultured bacterium
TTGAGATTTGGTGCCGGTGGCGGGGGTCGAACCCGCACGGTGTCGCCACCGCGGGATTTTGAGTCCCGTACGTCTGCCAATTCCATCACACCGGCAAATATGATATGCCTTATTATATCCGCAAACACGCAGAAATGCAAGCATAATTTCGCAGCGGCGGCCTAAAAGCCCTACCAAAAAAACGGAAGCCATCCCCGGCCGGAGGATGACTTCCGTTATTTCTCACGCCTTCAGCCGGGCGGAGAATATGTATTCGCGGCGCTCTGCTCAGAATCCCTTGAGCTGGGCGGACAGATGCTTGGAAAGCACCGCCAGCGAGGTGGCCATATTCTCGTTCTGCACCAAAATCCCCTGCGGGACGTCCAGATGTACGGGCGCAAAATTCCAGATGGCCTTGATCCCGTTCGCCATCAGCAGATCGCAGACCTCCTGCGCGTGAACAGCGGGAACCGTAATAATGCCAATGTAGATCTTCTGCCTGCTGCAGAGGTGCTCCAGCTCCGACAGGGGCAGAATGGGCTTGGCGCTCTCCGTCTGTCCGACGAGCTGCGTATTGGCGTCGAAAGCGGCGACGATGTTCAAGCCGTATTCCGAAAAGCCGCTGTAACCCAGCAGCGCACGGCCCAGCTTGCCGGCGCCGATCAGAACGGCGTCATTGGTATTGTCATAGCCGAGGAACTGCTCGATATCGCTGATCAGGCTGACGCGCTGGTAGCCTACCTTCGGGCGGCCGCCGTCGGAGACGAGCGCCAGATCCTTGCGCACCTGCACCTCACCCATGGACAGGGCGGCGGCCAACGTGGTTGCGGAGATGTTCTCCGGCGCGTCGTCGGGCAGGGCTTTCAGATATGCCAGATAGACCGGAAGCCGCTTCAAAACGGAATTCGATATTTTCTGCTCCATGCGTAGGACTCCTTCGCTCTTTTTATCTTATTATAACAGGGAAAATCCCGTTTTGCAAATTTTTTTTGGTTCAGGAAACCTGACGAAGCAGATCGCGGCGCAGGCGCTGCATGATGCGCTTTTCCAGACGCGAAATGTAAGATTGCGAAATACCCATCAGGTCGGCAACCTCCTTCTGGGTCTTTTCCGGCCGTCCGCCCAGCCCGAAGCGCAGGCAGACAATGTAACGGTCGCGCTCCGGCAGACGGGAGAGGGCCTCGCGCAGGAGCTGCTGCTCCACGTCCTCCTCCATGGGGCGCATAACGGTGTCGCCGTCGGTGCCGAGGACGTCGGACAAAAGCAGCTCGTTGCCGTCCCAATCGGTGTTGATCGGCTCGTCGAGGGAGACTTCGGTCTTCTGGCCGGCAATTTTGCGGATATGCATCAGGATTTCGTTTTCGATGCAGCGGGAGGAGTAGGTTGCCAGCTTGATGTTGCGGTCGGCGCGGAAGGTGCTGACCGCCTTGATCAGTCCGATGGTGCCGATGGAGATCAGGTCTTCAATGTTGATTCCGGTATTCTCGAAACGCCGCGCGATGTATACCACAAGGCGGAGGTTGCGCTCGATGAGCCGCTGCTTGGCAGGCTCGCTGCCGTCTGCGGCCTGCGCGAGGAGCTGCTGTTCCTCCGCGTTCGACAGAGGCGGAGGCAGAATGTCGCTCCCGCCGATGTACATGACCTTTCCGCAGGAAGGGAACAGCGCGGAAAAAAGCCGGGTTAACAGATCAAGCATAATGAATTCCTCCTGTCAATGCTTCGTAGTCTCCGCCGTCGGAAAGGGGAGACGGGGAGAAGGCCACAAGGCCGGTTCTGGTTTGTTTACCGATCTGGATGCTGCAGGGCAGAGCCAGCAGCAGGCCGCAGGCCGTTCCGACGGCCCGGTAGGGGATCAGCCGGGGACTGTATTCCCGCAGCCGAAGCGCCAGAGAGGCTGGCGCTGCGAAATCCTCCGCGCGCAGGGAATACTCCGGCGGCAGAAGGGCTCCTGCACTGCGCCAGTATGCCACGAGCACTTCCTCGCCGCTGACCGGATCGCAGAGGGTGTTGCCGGTATCCCGCAGCGCGCTCAGGCGTACTTTTCGCCCCCGAAGGGACAACGTGACGGGAACAATGCTGTTTGCCGCATGGGTAAGGCGGGGGAGCATCAGGCGGCAGGCGGCATAAACGGCGCCCGCCGTGAGGATCACACTGGAAAAGGTGACGGGATAGAGAAGCGTCTCGCCCCGAATACGCACCCTTCCGTGCTTCAGAAGCTCCACGGCGTAAACAGCGCCGCACAGCACCAGGCTTACGGCGGCAAACACCACGGCCAGCCGGAGCGTGTTTTTCTTCGCGCCGAAGGCGATCAGCAGCATGGCTGCGGCGCAGACCAGCTTCATCGGCCAGAGCTGAAGAAATCCAAAGCCGGGAAGATAGACCGCTACGGCGTAGAACGCTCCGGCGCCCGCGGCGAGAAGGAAGCGCCCGCGCCGGAGCGCGGAAGCGCCCAGCCGCGCCGTTCCCCGCAGCAGGAGATAGTTGACGCAGAAATTCAGCGCAAAGACCTTGTCGAGATACACCGTCATTATGCCCGTCCTCCCTTCGCCCGTGGACAAATTATAGAACCAAGCTGTCAGCAAAAGAGGTCGCAATTCCTTCCCGGAATCGCGGCCTCTTTTGTTTGAAAACGGTATTTTTCGGGGCAGTTTTCACTGAGAATTCTATTTCCCGCCTTCTTTTTCAGGAGAAAATCCACCGGCGCTGTCGAACGGTTTTTCCTGTGGACGCTGCACGGATTTGATGTTGTGCTCCGCTTTGCTCCGCGGGAGCATCACCTCGCGCCCGCAGCCCTCGCAGCGCAGGCGAAAGTCCGCGCCGGTACGCAGAACCAGCCAGCGCCTGCTTCCGCAGGGATGCTGCTTTTTCATGAGCAGAATGTCGCCCAGCCTGATGTCCACGGTTCAGCCCCCCTTGATTTCATCCCAGTACCGCTTGGCGGCCTGCTCGATTTTGTTGTCGCCGTAATGGTAATACCGGGTGTCCTTGATCAGATCCGGCAGATATTGCTGCCGGACCCAGTGGTTGGGAAAGTCATGGGGATATAAATAGCCCTGTTCCCGCTCCTGTCCCGCGCTGTCGGCGTGGACGTTTTGCAGCTCCCGGGGAAAGACGCCGAGCTTTCCCGCGCGCACGTCCTTCAGCGCCGCATCGATGGCCAGATAGCCGGAGTTGGATTTGGGCGCGGTGGCAAGGAAAATGACGGCGTCCGCCAGCGGCAGCCGCGCCTCCGGCATACCCAATTGCAGAGCGGTGTCCACACAGGCCTTGACGATGGGGATCGCCATGGGATAGGCAAGGCCGATGTCCTCGCAGGCGGAACAGAGGATGCGCCGGCAGCAGGAGGGAAGATCGCCCACCTCCAGAAAGCGCGCAAGATAATGGATGGCGGCGTCCGGATCGGAGCCGCGGATGGATTTCATCAGAGCGGACAGGCAATCGTAGTGGTTGTCGCCCTCACGGTCGTAGCGCATGGCGGAGCGCTGGGTGACGGCCCTGGCGTCCTCCAGCGTGATATGCAGCGACCGGTCGCCGGGGTGCGCCGCGATGAAGAGCGCTTCCACGGCGTTGATGGCCTTGCGCACATCGCCTCCGCAGGAGGTGGCGATGTAGGAATAAGCGCCTTCCTCCGCCGTGACGGTCAGGCCGGTTTTGCTTGCCATGTAGTTTACGGCGCGCAGAACGGCCTTTTCCACGTCCGCCGGGGTGACGGCTTTGAATTCAAAAACCGTGCAGCGGCTGAGAATGGCGTTGAAGATATAAAAATAGGGGTTTTCCGTCGTCGAGGCAATCAGAGTGATCTTGCCGTTTTCGATGTGCTCCAGAAGGGACTGCTGCTGCTTTTTATTGAAGGACTGAATCTCGTCCAGGTACAGCAGCACGCCGTTCGGCGCAAGGAAGGTGTCAAGCTGGCCGACGATTTCCTTGATGTCCGCGGTGGAGGCGGTCGTCGCGTTGAGCTTGTAGAGCGTGCGCTGCGTGGCGCCCGCGATGATATTGGCGACCGTGGTCTTGCCGGTGCCGCTGGGACCGTAGAAGATCAGATTCGGCACCTTGCCGGAATCAATCATACGGCGCAGCATTTTCCCCTCGCCGAGAATTTCCTCCTGCCCCACCACGTCGTCCAGCGTCTGCGGGCGCAGCTCGTCTGCCAAAGGCTGATACATCAAAACACCCCGTTTCCTGATTGCTCCTCCATATTATAGTGCATTTGTTTGCAAAAAGCAAGAAATTCCTTATTCCATTTTGCAGGGGGTCTGTGCTATAATGTCAAAGGAGGGATACTTATGGAAGCGATACAGGAGATCATTGCCATCTTGAAGGAACGTTACCCGGAAGCTCTGTGCGCACTGCAATACCGCAGGGACTATGAGCTGATGATCTCGGTGCGGCTGTCGGCGCAGTGTACGGACGCAAGGGTCAATCTGGTGACGCCCGCGCTGTTTGAGCGTTTTCCGACGCTGGAGGCCTTTGCGGCCGCCGAGCCGGAGGAGGTGGAGCCTTATGTCCGTTCCTGCGGCTTCTATAAACACAAGGCGCGGGATATTGTGCTGGCCTGCCGGATGCTCCGGGATGAATACGGCGGAAAGGTGCCGGACACGATGGAGCAGCTCCTGCGCATTCCCGGCGTGGGACGCAAGACGGCGAATCTTCTGCTGGGAGACCTCTACGGCAAGCCCGCCGTGGTCTGCGATACGCACTGCATCCGCATTTCCAACCGTCTGGGCCTCGCCCACAGCAAGGAGCCGGAGAAGGTGGAGCAGCAGCTTCGTGCCATCCTTCCACCGGAGGAAAGCTCCGATTTCTGCCACAGGATCGTTCTGTTCGGCCGGGAAGTCTGCACGGCGCGGAATCCCGCCTGCG
Source organism: uncultured bacterium (assembly GCA_905215665.1). Lineage (GTDB taxonomy): Bacteria > Bacillota > Clostridia > Oscillospirales > Oscillospiraceae > JAZOXB01. The sequence continues at coordinate 4,843 of CAJMQR010000048.1, forward strand.
GCGGCTGTCCGCTGCGCCCGTTTTGCAGGGAATTTCGCGGGGAGGAACCTCACGCCGGCGTCAGGGATGAAAATGCAGGATACGCCTGAATAAAAAACCTCCGGTTTCATTCAGGGGCGCCGCTGCCCGTGTTGCCCTTTTATGTCAAAGAGCCGCAAAAGCCGTCTCATGCAGTTTCTGATAATAAGCATTTTTTATCAGAAACTGCTATGGCAGAGATCAATATAAAACGGCAAGGCAGCCTGTATGCTGCCTTGCCGTAATTAAAGCATGGTCTCGTCATAGACGGCGCGGACGCCGCCGATGAATTTGGGGCGGGTGCGTGCGGCGAGCAAAATGGCGCTGCCGATGTGATCCATCCCCAGACGCAGGGGAACCGCCACCTGCTTCAGATGCATCCCGATCAGAGTCCCGCCGATGTCCAGCCCCGCGTCGGCGCGGATGCTCTCCACCGCCACCGGGTCTGAAAACGCATGGTAGGCGGCGGTGGCAAAGGAGCCGCCCGCCTTGGGCTGGGGAACGACGTTGACGATGTCGGCGCCGGGAACCGCGGCCCGTTCGATGATGATGGCGCGGTTCAGATGCTCGCAGCACTGTGCCGCAAGGTAGATGCCCCGCGTGCGCAGCTCCTGATGGATTGCGCCAAAGACGGCGCTGGCCACCTCCGGCCGGGAATCGGAGCCGATGCGGCTGCCGCAGATCTCGCTGGTGGAGCAGCCGACAACCACGATCTGCCCCGCGCGAAGCTTTGCTTTTTCGCAGAGCAGGACGGCGGCCTGCGCCGCCTGCTGTCGGAGTTCATCAAGCATGGAGAGCGCCTCCGCGGATCTTCTGCATCAGGTGCGCTTTTTCCAGGAGGATGCACAGCGCGATTGCCGCCGCAAAGCCGACGCCTGCCTGCGGCAGATTGGTCAGCAGCAGCGAGCCCAGTGCGGACGCCGGGGCGTAGAGTATCGCCTCAAAGAGGAAATAGCCGCCCATCATCACAACCTCACCCGCGATGCTGCCCAGCAGCTCGCCGGTGATGTTCCTGCCGCGTTTGGCGAAGGCGCGGAGAATGAGGGCCGCCACGATTGCCATCAGAGCCTTGATTACGAGGGTTGCGGGGGCATAGACGGGGTAGCTCAGCAGCAGATCGGCCATCATGGAGCCGATGCCGCCGGCAAGGCCGCCCAGCCACGGGCCGAGGACGAACGCGCCGAGCAGGACGAAGCAGTCGCCGAGGTTGAAATAGCCGTTTGTGGGCGACGGGATCTTGATCACCATCGTGGCCACGCAGGTCAGGGCGATGAACAGTGCGGTCAGCACCAGGCGCCGCAATGTGAGACGTTTCATTTGAATGCCTTCTTTCCAAGGATTTTACGGTATTATAGCACGCCTGAACAGCGTTTGCAAGCACGAAGCCCCGCCGGTTTCCGGAGATTTTCCGGAAACCTGTGAAATATGCTGTTTTCTGCGATACGCATACGGAACGGAACTGCCCCTGCGCGGGCGCAAAAAGGAATGGGATACAAAAATCTCCCCGATTCGATGCAGTGTTCTTTTATGATAGAGCATGACAGGAGGACGTTATGATATGACACAGGTTCAATACAGAAGAAGAAAAAGAAAGAAAAATCAAATACCGCCGCTGTTCTGGCTCCTGTTCGTGCTTGCCGCGGCGGTCATAGTGATCGTCTGCATCGTCACCGCCGGGGCGGAAGAGAAATCCGCGACTTCGCAGCCGCCCGCCGAAGCATCTGCGCAGCCGCCGGAGGGCAGCTGGATGCAGCTTGAGATGGAGCCGGGAAGTATTTCTCAGGGCGATCTGGTGCTGGTCAACGCCGAACACGGCATAGACGATACGGCAAAGCTGGTCAGCGTATTCAACCAGAAAACGCGCAGCTATCATGTCAAGGACACGGAGCTGTCCGTGGACGCGCGCATCATGGCGCCGCTGAACGCGTGGATGGACGCCTTTCAGGAGGCCACCGGCCTTGGAAACGTCAATATTGTGGCGGGCTACCGTACAAAGAAAACGCAGCAGGAGCTGTACGACAACGCTTTGGAGACGCGGGGAAGCGCCCATGCGCAGCAGTACATAGCGCTGCCGGGACGCAGCGAGCACCATACCGGCCTTGCGATCGATCTGGACACCTATTTCCCGGACACCGGCGCGAGCGGCGGCTTTGACGGCACGGGAGAATACCAGTGGGTCGAGGAGCATGCGTGGGAATACGGCTTCATCCGCCGCTATCCGGAATTCAAGGCGCAGTTCACGGGCATTTCCTATGAGCCATGGCATTTCCGCTATGTGGGAGTTCCCCATGCCTACGAGATGGATCGGGAGAACCTGTGTCTGGAGGAATACATCGATCTGCTGCGGGAATATCCGTTTGCGGGAGAGCACCTGCGGGTCGATTGCGAGGGAAACAGCTACGAGATCTACTTCTGCCCGCAGGGAAAGGTCAGCGTCCCGTCTGACCGCCCCTATACCATTTCCGGAAACAACGTCGACGGGTACATTGTCACGGTCACGGGACAATAAAAGACGGGCAGGGAGCAGCCTACAGCCCGAAAGAATGGTATCCCTGAGATCATACTTTCGCGGCTGGCTGAGTTTTTGATAGGAGAAGGAAAAACGATCTCCCAAAAACTCAATTTCATAATACCCGTCTGTAAAATAGGGGGCATGGTACTCCCGCCCTCTGCACTACGCATGATCCAATCTTCTGATTTCCATTCAAAGCGCCTCCGCATCCATTTGCAGGTTACTGCACTGCCTGCAGCTCAATCAGAACCAGTTCCGGCCGGTTGTTGAAACGAAACGGAAAGATACTGTTCCCGATTCCTCTGCTGACGATCATGGTTGTGTTTTCTTTTGTAAATAATCCTGCGTCATACTTTGGAAACAGGCCTTGGCCGGGCGCGATCAGACCACCGACAAACGGCAGGCGGAACTGACCGCCATGCGCATGACCGCTCAGAACGAAATCCACGCGGCACTCCGCGTATGCTTCAAACAGTTCCGGCCGGTGCGAGAGCAATATGGTGTAATCGTCTCCGGAATTCTCACGCATTTTTGTGATTTTTTTGCTTATCATTGCGGGGACTTCTCCGAAAAGATCGCCTTTCATTGTAAAATCAGGATCGGCCAGTCCCATCAGGGATATTGTCTGATGCTCTCTTTCCAGCACGACGGAGGTATCCTCCAGAATCACCACGCCTGCTTCCTCCAGCTTTTTCTTCAGCGCTTCATAATCGGACAGGCGCGCCTCGTGATTTCCCGGCACGTAGCAGCAAGGGGCGATTTTTACGGCTTCTTCAGCGAAACGCAGGGCAGTTTCCACGTCCGTATGCCGGGAGTCGATCAGGTCGCCAGTGACGGCGATGAGATCCGGCTTGGCATTCTTCAACGCGGAAAGGAGAGTCTCATTGCCGTCGCCCATTTCCGCATTGTGCAGATCCGATATATGGGCAATCCGGTATCCGTCAAAAGAAGATGGAATCCTTTCACTTGCGATTGTGTATGTATTCAGCTCCAGAGCGGTGTTTCCCCAGACGATCCACAGGATGAGAGCAGTCAATCCGATTGCGCATG
>CAJMQR010000049.1 GCA_905215665.1 uncultured bacterium
TTGTGAAGACCGTGTTCTTCGGGTCGAAGCCCACCGCCGCGCCCAGACGCCGGTAGTTTTCCCAGACGTTTCCCGCGCGGTCGCCGCGATGGACGCCCAGATTCAGACTGGCAAGGTCTCCCTCACTGACGCCGCCGAGGCGTGTGGAAAAGCAGTGCGCCGCCGGAGCCAGCAGCTCGGAGGTCAGGTATTCCAGCTTGCCTTTGTGGTTAACATAAAAACTCATTACTTTGCTTCATCCTTATCCCGGCAGCAGTACTTATACTTCTTGCCGCTTCCGCAGGGGCAGGGGTCGTTCGCGCCGATTTTGATCTTTTTCACCGGCTGCTTCTTCACGGTTTTGTCCGCCCCGCCGCCCGTTGCGACAATGGTGGCAACCTGCTTGCGCTTGACGTCCTCCTGTGTGCGCAGACGGAACAGGAACAGCCGCCGCACCGTCTCCTCGCGGATGGCGTTGATCATCCCGTCGAACATGGCATAGCCCTCGCGCTTGTAGGCAACGACCGGATCGGTCTGGCCATAGGCCCGCAGCCGGATGCCCTGCTTGAGGTCGTCCATGGCGTCAATCTGATCCATCCAGTACTCATCGACCACCCGCAGCAGGATGATACGCTCGATCTCGCGCATCCGCTCCGCGCCGAATTCCTGCTCCCGTCTGGCATATGTCTCGTGGAACAGCTTCTCCAGCGCGGCCTTGGCCTCCTCCTTGCTCAGGGAAAGCTCCGGGCGGAACGCGCCCTTTGCAAAATAGATCCCTTCAAACTTTGTCCTCAGCGTGTCGAGCTGCTCCTGCGTCTGTGCATGCTCCGCCGCGCCGTAGGCATCCTCCACCTCGCTGTCGATGACGTATTTGATCATTCCGTTGATGGTGGAGGACAGGTCTTCTCCATCAAGCACCTTCTGCCGCTGCTCATAGATGACGCTGCGCTGGGTGTTCATCACGTTGTCGTATTCCAGAACATTCTTACGGATCTGGAAATTGCGGCTCTCCACCGTTTTCTGCGCGTTTTCAATCGCGCTGGAAAGCATCTTTGCGTCAATGGGCGTGTCCTCGTCAATGCCGAGGCTGTTCATCATATTCATGACCCGCTCGGAGCCGAACAGGCGCATGACGTCGTCCTCCAGCGAGAGGAAAAACCTTGTTTCGCCGGGGTCGCCCTGGCGTCCCGCACGGCCGCGGAGCTGGTTGTCGATTCGCCGGGACTCATGCCGCTCCGTACCGATGATAAACAGGCCGCCCGCGGCGCGCACCTGCCCGGCCTCCTGCGCGATCTCCGCCCTGTGCCGCGCGAGGGCCTCCTTGAACTGCTCGCGCACCGCAAGAATTTCGGGATCCTCCGTTTCGGCGTAGGAATTGGCCTCCGCAATCAGCTCCTCTGGCAGGTTCTTCCTGCGCAGCTCGGAGAGCGCCAGATACTCCGCGTTGCCGCCCAGCATGATATCCGTGCCGCGGCCGGCCATGTTCGTGGAGATGGTCACGGCGCCCAGCTTGCCCGCCTGCGCCACGATCTCCGCCTCGCGTTCATGGTGCTTCGCGTTCAAAACCGTGTGCTGCACGCCTTCGCGCTTCAGCAGTTTCGACAGCAGCTCGGATTTCTCGATGGAAATCGTACCAACCAGCACCGGCTGCCCCTTCTCGTGGCAGCGCTTGATCTGCTCGATGACCGCGCGGAACTTGCCGGCCTCAGTTTTATATACAACGTCGTGATGGTCGATACGGATGACAGGCTTGTTGGTCGGAATCTCCACGATATCCAGATTGTAGATCGCGGAGAATTCCTCCTCCTCGGTCAGCGCGGTGCCCGTCATACCGGAGAGCTTCCGGTAGAGACGGAACAGGTTCTGGAAGGTGATGGTGGCCAGCGTTTTGTTCTCGCTGGCGACGCTCACGCCTTCCTTGGCCTCTATGGCCTGGTGCAGGCCCTCGTTGTAGCGGCGGCCGTACATCAGTCGTCCGGTGAATTCGTCGACGATGATGACCTGCCCGTCCTTGACGACATAGTCGATATCCCGCTTCATGATGCCGCGGGCCTTCATTGCCTGATTGATGTGGTGCGACAGCGTGGTGTTTTCCACATCCGCCAGATTTTCGACGCCGAAGTATTTCTCGGCCTTGGCGATGCCGGAGGCGGTCAGGGAGACGGTGCGGGACTTTTCATCGACGTAGTAATCGCAGTCCAGGTCGTCCTGAATCTCCTTTTCGTCCGTGGTCGCAAACACCTTCTTGCGCAGTCCGGCCACAAAGAAATCCGCCATTTCGTAGAGCTTCGTGGACTCTTCTCCCTTGCCGGAGATGATCAGGGGGGTTCTGGCCTCGTCGATGAGGATGGAGTCCACCTCGTCCACAATCACAAAGTTGTGGCCGCGCTGCACCATGTCGCTCTTGTAGAGCGCCATATTGTCGCGCAGATAATCAAAGCCAAGCTCATTATTGGTGCAGTAGGTGATGTCCGCCGCGTAGGCCTTCCGCCGTTCCTCGGATTTCAGATCGTGAACGATCAGGCCGACGGTCAGACCCAGAAAACGGTAGACCTTGCCCATCCACTCCGAGTCGCGCTTGGCAAGATAGTCGTTGACGGTGACGATGTGCACGCCCTCCCCGGTCAGCGCATTGAGATAGGCCGGCAGGATGGCCACAAGGGTCTTGCCTTCGCCGGTTTTCATCTCGGCAATGCGCCCCTGATGCAGGACAATACCGCCGATGAGCTGCACGCGGTACGGCCGCATCCCCAGCACCCGGTCGGCAGCCTCCCGGCAGACTGCGAAAGCCTCCGGAAGAAGCGCGTCCAGCGTCTCCCCGGCCTGATAACGTCGTTTGAATTCACCGGTCTTTTCACGGAGCTGCTCGTCCGAGAGCTTTGCCATCTCCGGGCCGAGCGCTTCGATCCGCTCTACCTGCGGCAGCAGCTTTTTGACTTCGCGTTCCGATCGCGTGCCGAATAGTTTTGTAATAATTCCCATATTTCTGCTGACCTTTCGTCATGGATTTCGCTTGATTAGACGGATTATATCACATTTTCTGCAATAAAAAAAGCATAAATCTGAATTTGAAACAGAAAATTCATAATCAGTCTGCGGAAAACATCCCATGACTGTTTTCCGCAGACTGATTCAACCGGCACAAAACCGCGCTTCAACCTCTGGTTGCTTGCACGGGCAGCGGCCTGCCCATATACTATTTACTGTCCATTGCGTGGTCAAACGTGATGACGGTGTAGTACTTGCTGTCCTCAAACTGCACGCACTCGTCTATGCGCCGTTTCAGCTCCGCCGTCTTGTCGCTCATGGAGTAGGGTACGGCGAGGTCAAAGATCAGGTTCGTGTGCTGCGGCCCGCGCACCATGCGGAAATCATGCATGGAAAGCTGCGGATCAATGGCCGCCAGTTCTTTTTGAACCAGCGTCCGCATGTGATTCAGTTCATCGTCGTCCGTGACGATGGGGTCATAGTGGATGACCAGATGTACCCGCAGCTCCCGCATGGCGTCGCGCTCGATATCATCGAGAATATCATGACACATCAGGGGGTCCTCGTGCATATCCATCTCCGCATGCACGGAGGCAAAGCACTGTCCCGGCCCGTAATCGTGCACCATGAGATCGTGGATGCCGAGGATCTTCTCATGCGACAGCACAAGCCGGCTGATGCGCTGCACCAGCTCCGGATCGGCCTGCTTGCCCAGCAGCGGGCTGATCGTCTCCTTTGCAATGGACCAGCCGGAGGCGAGGATGAACACGGCGACCAGCGCGCCGACCCAGCCGTCGATCCGCCAGTGAAAGAAATGCCCCGCCAGACAGCCCAGCAGCACCGCTGCGGTTGTGATCACGTCGTTCCGGCTGTCCGCGGCTGTGGCCTCCAGCGTCGTGGACTGGATCCGTTTGCCCAGCTTTCTGCAAAACAGGCACATCCACAGCTTCATAAGGATGGAGCCGACGAGGATGCAGAGGGTCAATACGGAGAATTCCACCGCTTCGGGATGGAGAATCTTCTGAATGGAGGATTTTCCCAGCTCCACGCCGATGATCAGAATCAGGATTGCCACAAGAAGGCCGGAGAGGTATTCCATTCTCGCATGGCCGTAGGGATGCTCCGCGTCTGCGGGACGCTCCGCCATTTTGAAGCCCAGCAGCGTGACCAGAGAGGAGGACGCATCGGAGAGGTTGTTTACGGCGTCGGCCGTAATGGAGACGGAGCCGGAGAGGGTGCCCGCCAGCAGCTTTCCCGCAAAAAGCAGGAGATTGCAGACGATGCCCACAATCCCAGCCAGTTTCCCGCAGGCGCCCCGCACCGCAGGATCCTCCGTGTTCTGATAATCCTTGATAAACAGCCGCAGCAAGAGCTTCGTCATTCACGTTCTCTCCTTTCGCATTTCCAATCCATTATACAGACTTTTGCAGCAAAAGTACACCTTTTTTTTCGTTGCCTATTCCATGTTCCGAAAAGCTGTGGTAGAATGATCTAATAGCTGACAGAGCCTGTGGATGGGGGATATCAATGGAAGAATTTACCGCGGTCTTACTAAAAGCGATTCAGACCGCGCAGGACGAATACGGAATCCGGCAGCAGCGGCTTCGGCAGGCCGTGCAGGATTACGGCGGCGTTCCCGCCGCAAAAAGATATATCGGTAAAAACCGCGCCTCAGAGGGCTTTGACGCTCTTGCCCGCGTAAACCGGCTGGATCTTTCGCTGGAAGCTCTGGCTGTCAGCGCAAAATTCAACGCGCTCTTTACGGACGAGGAGGTCAACGCCTGCTTTGCCCTGCTCTGCGGCGCAGACTATTACAGAATGGAATAACTCAGTCATGAAGCGAATCATAAAGTACTTAAAGCCCTATCGCGGCAAGCTGGCTCTGGCCACAGTCATGGTCTCTCTCTCCTCGCTGTGCGATCTTCTCCTGCCAACCCTGATGTCAGACATACTGAACAGCGGCATCCGCAGCGGAGACTTTCTGTCCATTCTCCGCACCTGCATTCAGATGCTGATCGTCGCCTCCGTCAGTCTCGGCAGCATCCTGCTCGGAACAAAGACCGCCTCTGAGGTGGTGGCGAGCTTCTGCGCCGACCTGCGTGCGGATATTTTCCGCAAGGTCAACACCCTTTCCTTTGAAGAGTTCGGAAATCTCGGAACCGCCGCGCTCGTTACACGGGCGACGCACGACGTGGACACCGTCTCCTGGATTGCCTCCATGCTCTGCGGCACCGTGGCGACCATTCCCATGCTCTTTGTCGGCGGCGTCGTTCTTGCCATGCTCAAGGATGTCGCGTTGTCGCTAATCCTTCTGGCGATCGTCCCGGTCATTTTGCTGGGCGGCTGGATCGCCGGCAAGCATGTGCTTCCCCTGTGGAAGAAATCGGATCTGTACATCGACAAGCAGAACGGAATCATGCGCGAGCGCCTGCGCGGCATCCGCGTCATCCGCGCCTTCAATTCCGAACAGCACGAGCATGACCGCATCGCAGAAGCAACGCATGTCATGGCGGAAAATATCATCCGCAGCAACGTATCCATGGGAACGCTGCTGCCGATCGCCACGTTTGTTCTGAATCTTGCAATCGTCCTGATCGTCTATCTCGGCGGCTGGCAGATGGTCAGCGGAACCAGCCGTGTCAGTGCGGGCGACATCTTTGCCATCATTCAATATGTCACCATGGTCATGAACAGTGTGATCATGGCCTCCTTTGGCATTATCATGTTCCCCCATGCGAAAATCGCCTCGGAGCGTATCGGAGAGGTCATGGACGCCGAAGGCATGGGCGACCCCAATGTCGGGCAGACCGCGGTTTTGTCCGGCGGCATCCGCTTTGAGGACGTCACGTTCTCCTACGGCGGCGCGGAAGCCGCGGTCAGCCACGTCTCCCTGGAAATCCTTCCGGGGCAGAAGGTCGCCGTGATCGGCGGCACCGGCAGCGGCAAAAGCACCCTCATTTCCCTCTTGCTCGGTTTCCGTTTCCCGACGCAGGGTCAGGTCCTTCTGGACGGCATCCCCACCACGGAGCTGAGCAAGCACACCCTGCGCAGCGGAATCAGCAGCGTTCTGCAGGGCGCGGCGATCTATTCCGGCACCATTGAAGAAAACATCCGCATGGGCAAGCCCGACGCCACACAGGAGGAGATCCGGCAGGCAGCGCAGATCGCGCAGCTTGCGGATTTCGTCGATTCCTGCGAGGGCGGTTATTCCCACGAGATCCGGCAGGCAGGCAAAAACCTCTCCGGCGGGCAAAAGCAGCGGCTGGCCATCGCCAGAGCTGTCATCAAGGAGGCGCCCATCTATATCTTTGACGACAGCTTCTCCGCGCTGGATTTCCTGACGGAGAAAAAGCTGCGAAGCGCGCTGAACGAGAAAATCCGGAACTCTACGCAGATCGTCGTCACACAGCGCATCACCTCGGCCATGAATGCCGACTGTATCTTTGTGATGGATCAGGGCCGGCTCATCGACACGGGCCGGCACGACGAGCTGCTCGGCCGCTGCAGGATCTATCAGGAGATCTACGCCTCTCAGACAGGAGGTGGCACAAAATGAAACAGAAAAAGGAACACATCATCCGCAGACTGATTCTGGAGGCGCGTCCCATCTGGAAGTGGCTTGCTCTCGCATGTCTGCTCTGCACGGGTCTGATATGCTGCGCCGTCATTGCACCGAAGCTGCTCGGGCGGCTGATCGACCAGCTCTATGCCTACTGGGACGGCAGCTTCACCGGCGACCTTCTGGCGGCGCTCATTCCGATGCTCCTTACTCTTCTCGGCGTCTATGCCGGCTACGGCATTTTTTCCTACCTGAAGATGCTGCTTCTGAACAAGGTGGTCAGCCGGTATTTCACATGCAACCTGCGCATCCGTATCTCCGATAAGATCCGCCGGCTGCCCGTCAGCTATGTGGATCAGACTTCCGTGGGAGACGTTCTGTCCCGTATGACCGACGACGTCTCCACCATGGGCAACTATGTCCATCAGATTGTGGATACGCTGATGACCGGATTTCTGATGATCACCGCCATTGCGGTGATGATGCTTTTGGAGGACTGGCGGCTGGGCGTCATCGTCATCAGCCTGACGCCTCTTTCCATTTTGCTTTCCTCCTTCATTTCCTCCAAAAGCGAAAAGCATTTCTATCAGATGTTCACCCAGGCCGGTGAGCTGAACTCCCTTGTGGAAGAATCCTTCACAAATTTCTCCACAACGAAAGCCTACAATCTGGAAGCCTACACCGAGGAAAAGCATGCGGTACTCAACGGCCGCCGCCGTGTTTCGGAGGCAAAGGCCAACTTCACCTCCTCCATTGTGCGTCCCTTGATCGCCTTTTCAAATGCGCTTGCTTATATTGCAATCTGCCTTCTGGGCGGCTGGCTGATCGTTCACACCGAGACCGTCACGGTCGGCATCGTTGTAACCGTTCTGCTGTATGCAAAGCAGTTCTCCGCGCCGCTGGAGCAGATCGCCAGCGGATTCGGTGATCTTCAGCATGCCAAGGCCGCCGGACGCCGCGTATTCAAGCTGCTTGACCTGCCGGAGGAGGAAAATGCCACAGGTGAACTCCCCTCCGAGGCAGAGGGCAACGTCCGCTTTGAGCATGTGGATTTCTCCTATGACAAGACGGCCCCCCTGATTCGCGACTTGAATATCGACGTCAGAAAGGGGCAGAATGTCGCCATCGTCGGCCCCACGGGTGCGGGAAAGACCACCATCGTGAATCTGCTGATGCGTTTTTACGACGTGGATCGCGGCAGGATTCTGATTGACGGCGTGGACTGCGCCACGCTCTCCCGCGAGCAGATGCGCGACCAGTTCGCCATGGTTCTGCAGGACACCTGGCTTTTCCGCGGCACGATCGCGGAAAATGTGGCCTACGGCAAGCCGGACGCCACGCGGGAGGAGATCGTCGCCGCCTGCGACCGCGCCTACTGCGACCACTTTATCCGCACGCTCCCGGCGGGCTATGACACCGTCATCGGTGACGACATGACAAATCTCTCCGGCGGCCAGAAGCAGCTTCTTACCATCGCGCGCGCGATGCTGGCCGACCGTCGGCTGCTGATTCTCGACGAGGCCACTTCCAATGTCGATACGCGCACGGAGGCGCTGCTTCAGAAGGCGATGGACCGGCTGATGCGGGACCGCACCTGCTTTGTAATCGCACACCGCCTGTCTACCATCGTGGACTCCGACCTGATTCTTGTCATCGATCACGGTCAGATCGTCGAGCAGGGCACCCACACGGAGCTTTTGGCAAAGAAAGGCTTTTACTACCAGATTTATACCAGCCAGTATGC
>CAJMQR010000050.1 GCA_905215665.1 uncultured bacterium
GTCCGTCCGACGGAGCGCGGCGCAGTCTTTTTGCAGCACGCGCGGAGCATTCTGCGCGAAGTGGAATCCATCGACGCATTGGGCCCGCGCAATCCGGTGCCCAACCGTCTGCGCGTATGTATTCCCCGCTCGACGCCGGTATTCGGCGCGGTGGCGGATTATCTCGCTCTGCTTCCTCCGCAGCAAAGCCTGAACGCCGTGATTCGGGAGTGTCACGCCCGGCAGGCGCTTCAATGGCTGATCAACGGCGACGCTGAGATTGGGCTGATCCGTTTTCGTTCGGAATATCGCGACTATTTCTCTGAACAAAGCGCAGCCAACGGTCTGGAACTCCAGATTCTCACGCGCTACCGTTATCAGCTTTTGATGCACCGGAGTCATCCACTGGCGCACCGGCCCCAGATTTCCCGCGCAGAGTTGGTAAGATTTCCCGAAATCGTCCACGGCGATCTCTCCCGTACAGGAGGAAAAAACGAAGAGCACGCCGTCCGCAGGATCTACACCGTCGACCGCATGGCGCAACTCACCCTTCTCGAACGGCTGCATGGCAGCTATCTGTGGGCCGCGCCCCTGCCGGTACTCTGGCTGGGACGCTGGAATCTGATTCAGAAGCAGTGCAGCGAAAATCAGGCTGTTTTTTTTGAAGCACTCCTAACCAACACGTCGTACAAAATGACGGAAATAGAGGAAGGATTTGTAAATGCGATTGTAGACCTCTATAAAAATGAAGGATAGCCATACCATTTTTGATATATCTTCTTTCGAAAAAAGCATTTCCCTACCGCTTTTGTATTCGATATAATTCTATCGGATCGGCGATATACGCCGAGGAATGGAAAAGGAGAAATAACATGAGTAAGATCACCGTGATCGGCGCGGGAAGCGTCGGAGCTACCATTGCAAACGACCTGATGATTCAGGGGATTTCCACGGAAATCCTTCTGATCGATATCAACAGGGAAAAAGCGTTCGGAGAGGCGTTGGATATTTATCAGGGAGCGCCCTTCTGTTCTCCTGCCATCGTCCGTTCCGGCGACTATGAAGACGCCGAGGACTCCGATATCGTCATTATTACCTCCGGACTCCCCCGCAAGGCCGGCCAGTCCCGCCTGGAGCTGGCGCAGGCCAATGTCGACATTCTGAAAGAGATCACGCCTCAGATCGTGAAGGCCGCTCCCGGAGCGATCTACATCATCGTATCCAATCCTGTGGACATCCTGACCTACGTTTTTTACAAAACCTCCGGTCTTCCGGAACATCAAATCCTCGGCTCCGGCACGATTCTCGACACAAGCCGTCTCCAGTCGGAGCTGGCGAAGCGCTTCTGCATCAGCCCGAAGAACGTCCATGCGCATGTCTACGGCGAGCATGGCGACTCCTCCTTTGTTCCCTGGTCTCTGGTACATATCGCAAACAACCACATCGATTCCTATGCCAATAATTCTCCCGACCGCGATAAGATCGACTGGAACCGCGAATACGCGGAGGTCGAGGAATTCGTAAAAAAATCAGGGGCGCAGGTCATAAAGTCCAAGGGCGCGACCTACTATGCCGTTGCAATGTCCGTCTGCCATCTTTGCAAATGCCTGATGAACACCGCCGGCACAGCCGTGACCGTATCCACCATGATGCACGGGGAGTACGGCGTGTCCGACGTGTGCCTGTCCACACTGGCGCTGGTGGATCGCAGCGGTGTGCGCGGCAAAATCCTCAACCATCTGACGGACAGCGAGGTGGACCGCCTGCGCATCAGCGCGGATAAGCTGAAAGAAGTCATCCGCCAGATCAAAATCTGAGGTGAGTATCATGCAGTATCGAATCGAACACGACTCCATGGGCGAGGTTCGCGTCCCCGCCGACAAATACTGGGGCGCGCAAACCGAGCGCAGTCATGAGAATTTTCCCATCGGCGTCGGTCAGGAGACCATGCCCCGGGAGATTACCCATGCCTTCGGCATCCTGAAAAAGGCCGCCGCCCGCGCGAACCACAGGCTCAGACCCGAAAAAATGACCGCAGAGAAGCTCTCCGCCATTGAAGCCGCCTGCGACGAGATTCTTTCCGGCGCGCTGAATGAACACTTTCCGCTGGTGGTCTGGCAGACCGGCTCCGGGACGCAGTCCAACATGAATGCCAACGAGGTCATTGCCAATCGCGGCAATGAAATTGCCGGGAAAAAGCTCCTGCATCCGAATGACGACATCAACATGTCCCAGTCCTCCAACGACACCTTCCCGACCGCGATGCACATTGCCGCGGTGGCGGCGATTGAGGATCGGGTGCTTCCCGCCGTCGACCGGCTGACTGCGACGCTGCTGCGTCTGGAGCGCGAAAACGAGGATGTGGTCAAGTCCGGCCGGACACATCTGCAGGACGCCACGCCCATCAAATTCAGCCAGGAAATCTCCGGCTGGCGAAGCAGTCTGGAAAAGGACCGCGGGATGCTCCTGCTGTCTCTTCCCGGATTGAAAGAGCTTGCGCTCGGCGGCACGGCCGTCGGCACCGGGCTGAATGCCCCCAGGGGGTTCGACACACTGGTCGCAGAGGAGATCTCCATCCTCACCGGGAAGGAGTTCCGCACGGCGGAAAATAAATTTCATGCGCTGACCTCCAGGGATGAGCTGGTTTTTGCCCACGGCGCGCTCAAGGCGCTGGCGGCCGATCTGATGAAAATCGCCAACGACGTCCGCTGGCTGGCCTCCGGACCGCGCGACGGTCTGGGCGAGATCTACATTCCCGAAAACGAGCCCGGCTCCTCCATCATGCCCGGCAAGGTCAATCCGACGCAGTGTGAGGCTCTGACCATGGTGGCCGTGCAGGTCATGGGCAACGATGTGGCCGTAGGGCTTGCCGCTTCGCAGGGCAACTTCGAGCTGAACGTCTTCATGCCGGTGTGCATCTACAACTTCCTGCAGTCTGCGCGGCTTCTGGCCGAGGCGATGACCTCCTTCAATGACCGCTGTGCCGTCGGCATCCGCGCCAACCGGGAAAAGATGCGCCACAATCTGCACAATTCCCTGATGCTGGTCACGGCGCTCAACCCCTACATCGGCTATGAAAACGCGGCAAAAACCGCAAAGCTGGCATATAAAGAGAACATTTCCCTGAAGGAAGCCTGCGTTCGTCTCGGCTTCCTGACGCCGGAAAAATTCGACGAGGTGTTCCACCCGGAACAGATGGTCTGAGGAAGGAAAAACCATATGACATTCAGTTATTTCCCCGGCTGCACCCTGAAGACAAAGGGACAGGAGCTGGATCGGTACGGGCGCTGCGCCGCCGCCGCGCTCGGCTTTGAATTGCGCGAGTTGGACGAATGGCAGTGCTGCGGCGCGGTCTACCCCATGGCGCGCGACGAAATCGCCACCCGACTTTCCTCCGTGCGCGCTCTCATGGCGGCGCGGGAGCACGGGGAGGCGCTGGTGACGCTCTGCTCGGCCTGCCATCATGTGATCAAGCGGGTCAACAACGACCTGCGCACGGATACGGAAATTCGCGAAAAGGTCAACAACTATCTCCGTCCGGAAACGCCCTACGCCGGCGAGACGGAGGTGCTGCACTATCTGGAGGTGCTGCGCGACCGGGTGGGCTTCGACGCGCTCCGCGAAAAGGTGGTTCATCCCCTGACCGGGCGGAAAATCGGCGCGTACTACGGCTGTCTGCTGCTGCGCCCCAGCCGCGAACTGGGCTTTGACGATCCCGAGAATCCGCAGGTTTTGGAGGATTTCCTCCGAGCGCTCGGCGCGGAACCGGTCGTCTACGCCATGCGCAACGAGTGCTGCGGCGGCTATACCACACTGGAAAACCGGCAGTACGCCGCAAAGCAGGCGCAGAAAGTTCTCGACAATGCCGCTGCCTGCGGCGCGCAGGAGCTGATCACGGCCTGCCCCCTGTGCATGTACAATCTGACGGAAAACACCGACGGACGCCTGCCCGTGCGTTACTTCACGGAGCTGCTGGCCGAGGCGCTGGGCGTGAAGGAGGCGGCACAATGAACGATATGCTGGATATGATCGGGCGCATTTCCGGCGTCAATCCCCGCAAGTGTATGCGCTGCGGCAAATGCTCCGCAAGCTGCCCTGCCTATGATGAGATGGATTACCACCCCCACCAGTTCGTCTCCATGGTCGAGTCCGGCCGCATAGACGAGCTGGTGCGCTCCCGCGGCATCTACACCTGCCTGAGCTGCTTTGCCTGCGTGGAACGCTGCCCGCGCAGCGTGGAGCCGGCGAAGCTGATCGAGGCCGTCCGGCTGGCGGTCATCCGCCGTCAGGGAATGGACCACCTGAGGCCGGAAGCCATCCCGGAAAAGCTGGACGAGAATCTCCCGCAGCAGGCGGTCACCAGCGCATTCCGGAAATACAGAAGATAAGGAGGAAGTGCAATGCAAAGAATCGGCGTTTTCGTATGCTGGTGCGGCAGTAATATTGCCGCGACCGTGGATGTACAGGCCGTCTCCGAGGCCCTGTCCCATGAGCCGGGCGTTGTTTTCTCCACCGACTATCAATATATGTGCTCCCAGACGGGTCAGGAGCTGATTCAGAGCAAGATCCGCGAATACGCCCTGACCGGCGTCGTTGTCTGCTCCTGCTCCCCCCGGATGCACGAGACGACCTTCCGCAAAACCTGCGAGAAGGCCGGTCTGAATCCCTTCATGGTCGAGATCGCGAACATCCGCGAGCAGTGCTCCTGGATTCACAAAGACCGGGCCGAGGCAACCGAAAAAGCGATCATTCTGGGCCGGGCCGCCATCGCCAAGGTTGGGCTGAACGCGCCCCTGACCGCGGGAACCAGCCCCGTGGTTAAACGTGCGCTGGTCATCGGCGGCGGCATCGCCGGCATTCAGACCGCTCTGGACATTGCGGACGCGGGGTATGAGGTCGATATTGTTGAAAAAGAGCCGACCATCGGCGGCAAAATGACCCAGATCGACAAAACCTTTCCCACGCTCGACTGCGCGGCCTGTATTCTGACGCCGAAAATGGTGGACTGCGCGCAAAACGAGAAAATTCACATCTATTCCTATTCCGAGGTGGAGGCTGTCAAGGGGTTCGTCGGTAATTTTCAGGTTACCATCCGGAAAAAAGCGCGCTATGTCAAAGAGGACGTCTGCACCGGCTGCGGCCTTTGCACGGAAAAATGCCCGCAGAAGAAGGTGCCGAACGCCTTCAATCTGGGCATGGACAACCGCCGCGCAATCTACATTCCCTTTGCGCAGGCCGTGCCGAAGGTCGCGACCATAGACGCGAACTACTGCACCATGCTCAAAACCGGCAAGTGCGGCATCTGCTCCAGGGTCTGCACCGCTGGCGCGATCGATTATACCCAGAAAGACGAGCATATTGTCCGCGAATACGGCGCGATTGTTGCCGCGACGGGCTTCAATCCCATCCGGCTGGACAAATTCGATGAGTTTGCCTACAGCCAGAGTCCGGACGTCGTCTCCTCTCTGGAGTTTGAGCGTCTGATGAACGCCGCCGGCCCCACCGCCGGCACGCTCCTGCGTCCCTCCGACGGAAAGCATCCAAAGACCATTGTCTTTGTCCAGTGCGTCGGTTCCCGCTGCGACGGCGGCGGAAAGGGCAAGCCCTACTGCTCGAAAATCTGCTGCATGTACACGGCGAAGCACGCCATGCTCTGCCGTGAAAAATACCCCGACACCGAAGTCTACGTTTTCTATATCGACGTGCGTACCCCCGGCAAGAATTTTGATGAATTCTACCGCCGCGCGGTGGAGGAATACGGCGTGCATTACATCAAGGGCATGGTCGGCAAGGTCGTGCCGGAGAACGGCAAGCTCAGGGTGCAGGCCGCCGACCTGCTGGACAACCGCCAGCTCCACATCGACGCGGACATGGTCGTTCTCGCCGCCGCCATCGAGCCGGATGCCTCGGCCAGAGAGCTTGCGACCATGCTGACGGCCTCCATGGACACAAACGACTTCTTCACGGAGGCGCATCCGAAGCTGCGCCCGGTGGAAAGTCCGACGGCGGGCATTTTCCTCTCCGGCACCTGTCAGGGCCCGAAGGACATCCCGGAAACCGTCGCCCAGGCAGGCGCCGCCGCAGCAAAGGTCATCGGCCTTCTGAGCAAGGACCGCCTTACCTGCAATCCCTGCGTCGCCCAGCCCGACGAGCTGATGTGCAACGGCTGCTCAAGCTGTGAAAAGGTCTGCCCCTACGGCGCGATTACATATGCCGACAAGGAATTCCGCGGCCCGAACCGCACCACCCTTCTGCGGCGTGTCGCGCAGGTCAACCCGGCGGTCTGTCAGGGCTGCGGCGCCTGCACGGTCGCCTGTCCCTCCGGCGCGATGGATTTGAAGGGCTTCTCAAACAGACAAATTCTGGCGGAGGTGGATGCAATATGCAGATAAGCGAATACCGGCCGACCATTGTGGCCTTCTGCTGCAACTGGTGCTCTTACGCGGGCGCCGATCTTTCCGGCACGAACCGTCTGAATTACCCGGCAAACGTGAAGATCATCCGCATTCCCTGCTCCTGCCGTCTGAACCCCATGTTCATTCTGCGGGCCTTCCAGCGCGGCGCGGACGGCGTGATTCTGTGCGGCTGCCACCCCGGCGACTGCCACTATACCACCGGCAATTACTATGCCCGGCGGCGCATGACGCTGCTGTTTTCCATGCTGGACTATCTTGGCATCGAGCGCGAGCGCACCCGCGTGGAGTGGGTATCCGCGGCGGAGGGTGCAAAATTCGCCGCCACGATGAACGACTTCGTTCAAACCGTTGCCAAGCTCGGCGAAAACCGGAGACTGGAGGATCTGCGATGCAAAGAGTGAAAGAAAGAGCCATAGAGCTGCTGTCCTCCGGCGCTGTCGACCGCGTGCTGGGCTGGAAAACGGGAGAGTTCTTTTACGACCTGACCCCCGCGGTCTTTTCCTCCCCGCAGGAGGCGGAGTCCGCGTTTGAGTACGGTGTTTTTTCCGGTGCAAATCTGTCGAAATACCTGATTGCGGAGTCCCGCCGCGGCGGGAAGATCGCGGTCTTCCTCAAGCCCTGCGATTCCTATTCCTTCGTCCAGCTGCTCAAGGAGCACCGCATCCTCCGCGAAAATGTCTACGCCGTGGGCGTGCAGTGCGAGGGGATGTGCGACATTGAGAAGCTCCGGGCGCGGGGCGCGGCTGGCGTGACCGCCGTCGAGGAAGCCGGTGAGGCTCTCATCGCAAAGACCGTCTACGGCGACGTAACGGTGCAGAAAAGCGACGTCCTTCTCGGCAAGTGCCAGACCTGCAAAAGCAAAAAGATCGTCTGCTTCGACGAGTTGATCGGCGAGCAGGGCACAGAACTGGACTCCGGCCGCTTTGAGGAAGTGGAACGTCTGGAGCGGATGACGCCGGAGGAGCGCTTCGCCTTCTGGCGCGGCGAGCTTTCCCGCTGCATCCGCTGCAACGCCTGCCGGAATGTCTGTCCCGCGTGCAGCTGTGAAAAATGCGTTTTTGACAACCCCGACTCCGGCGTCCGGAACAAGGCTGCCGCCGATTCCTTTGAGGAAAACCTGTTTCATATCATCCGCGCCTTTCACGTCGCTTCGCGCTGCACGGACTGCGGCGAATGTTCCCGCGTCTGCCCGCAGCATATTCCCCTGCACCTGCTCAACCGCAAGTTTATCAAGGACATCAACACGCTGTACGGCGAATATCAGGCCGGCGCGGACTTTGAGACGAAGCCGCCGCTGCTGGATTTCAGCAAGGATGACTGCGAACCGTCCGCAGCTTGTCAGAGAGGAGGCGCAGACGTATGAAAAAGCTTGCGCTCTCCCGGCTTGACGCGCTGTTTGCCGCGATCGGCGGCCTGCAGCCGCTCTATCTTCCCGCAGACAACGCCTCCGGTCAGGCGGACTTCACGCTGTGGCGGGAGGGAATCTGGCTCTCCGGCCGTCTCAACACCGTCCGCAGCGCGAAAGACCTGTTTTTCCCGCAGGTAGAGAATCTTGTCGATTTTCGCGTAAAGGGCAAACAGCTCGAACTGCTCGA
>CAJMQR010000051.1 GCA_905215665.1 uncultured bacterium
CCCAGGACGACAGCGCACGGAAGAAGGCGCGCTTTTCCCGCATGGTCAGAAGCACGTTCACCGCCTTGCGGTCGAGCAGCTTGAAGTCCGATGCCCGGGACATGTCGATGCGTGTAGCGCGGCTGATAATCTTGTAAAACAGCCTCGCGCAGCCGCGGTGCAGGGCGCTTTCCTGCCCGCGGTCGGTCTTTACGCCCTCTATGACCTCGGCGCCGTCCTCCCAGAGCCGGTACATCTCCACCAGCTTCTCCGGCGGATGCTGCAGATCGCAGTCCATGACGGCGACGCAGTCGCCCTTGGCCTGCCCCAGACCGGCAAAGATCGCGGCCTCCTTGCCGAAATTCCTCGAAAAACGGAAGCCGCGCACGGCAGGACGCCGCCGCGCCTCCGTGCGGATACACTCCCATGTTCTGTCTTTTGAGCCATCGTCAATGAAGACCAGCTCATGGGAAATCCCGGCCGCCTCCAGCACACGGCTGATCTCCTCCGCCGCCGCTGCGACCGTCTCCTGCTCATTGTACGCCGGGATCACCACGGATAGCATTGCCCTCATCTCCAATCTTTTCTTTATATTATTTCCATTTTCGCCGCTTGTCAACTGTTTCCGTTGCTGTTTGGCCGAAAACGTGATATACTGATTGTAATAAATGAGGGAGGTTCCCCATGAAAAAAGTACTGATGCTCGGCACCGGCGGCACCATCGCCTCCGGCATGACGCAAAGCGGTCTGATCCCCGTGCTTTCCACGCAGGAGCTGGTGGAGAAGGTGCCGGAGATCTCCGATCTCTGCGAGGTCACCTGCCGCCAGCTTTTCTCCATCGACTCCACGAACATCACGCCCGCGCACTGGCTGACCATTGCCGAGGCCATCCGGGAGAGCTACGACGCGTTTGACGGCTTTGTCATCGCGCACGGCACGGACACCATGGCCTACACCGCCGCGGCCCTGTCCTATCTCATTCAGGGATCCCCAAAGCCCATCATCCTGACCGGCGCGCAGAAGCCCATTCTCTTTGAAAACACGGACTCCAAAACCAACCTGACCGACGCTTTCCGCTGCGCCGTCTCGGATCTGTGCGGCGTGATGATCGTCTTTAACGGTCGCGTCATCCTCGGCACCCGCGCGCGCAAGACGCGCACGACCAGCCTGCAGGCCTTTTCCAGCATCAACTATCCCCTGCTCGCCGTACTGCAAAACGGCTTTCTGATGGAATATATCCGTCCCGCCTGTTACGGCCGCCCGGTCTTTTATGACCGTCTGAACGAGCGAGTCGGCCTGCTCAAGATGACACCGGGCGCCGACTGCGGCCTTCTGTCATATCTGCTCAGCCACAACGACGCCGTGATCATCGAAAGCTACGGCGTGGGCGGCCTGCCCTCCTATCAGGGCTCCGGTTTCTTCGATGTGATACGCGACGCCATCCGGGGCGGCGGAAAAACCATCGTCATGACGACGCAGGTACAGAACGAGGGCAGCAATCTTGCCGTGTACGACGTCGGCTTCCACCTCAAAAATGACCTTCATCTGCTCGAAGCCTATGATATGACCACCGAGGCGGCGCTGGCCAAGCTGATGTGGATTCTCGGCCAGACCAGCCGCCCCGACGAGATTCGCCGGCTGTTCTGCACGCCGGTGGCCTACGACATGCTCTATCTGAAAGCGGAGGAACAGCGATGAACCGTGAAAAGCTGGAGCAGGCGCTGGCGGAGCTGCCGGTCGCGCAATACGTCTTCTTCCCCACGCGGGAGCTGGAGTTCTCCGAACGCATCCGCACCGTCTGCCGGCAGGAATGCCCCCGCTACGGCAAAAGCTGGGCCTGCCCTCCCGCCGTCGGGAGCGTGGAGGAGTGCCGCGCGCGCTGCCTGTCGTACCCGCAGGGGCTTCTTATCTCCACGCTCACGGAGGTCGAGGACATCAGCGACATGGAGCAGACCCTCGCCACCCGTCCCGCACACGAGGCCGTCACGCATCAGGTCGCGGAGCTTTTGCGGGCGCAGGGCGCCGGGGTTTACGGTCTTTCCAGCGAATCCTGCGCGATCTGTACACAGTGCAGCTATCCCGGCGCGCCCTGCCGCCATCCCGACCGGATGTTTCCCTGCGTGGAGAGCCACGGCATCGTCGTCACCGCGCTGGCGGAAAAGTATGGGATCGAATATCAGTACGGGAATAACGTTGTAACTTGGTTTTCCCTGCTTTTGTTTCGCTGAACCGCACGTCTGTTTTTATAGCGTGGACAAGTCGCCACCCTGATTTTATCGGCAATTTGTACGACAGGCCGCATAAATTTTTGTTTAGAATCGGGAATTATGCGCAATTTTGTCAATTATCTCCGAAAGTCATTGAATTTTTCCGCAGGTACATGTAGAATATGTATATCTATTTTCGGAAATGAGGGGTAATATGCAAAACCAGTTGAAAGAGAAGTACGGCCTATGTACCGCCATTGCCATGGTGGTCGGTATCGTCATCGGAAGCGGCGTATTTTTTAAGGCCGAAAAAGTCCTGACCGCCACGGGTGGAGACCTCCCGCTTGGCATCCTCGCATGGGCGCTCGGCGGCATCATCATGATCATCTGCGCCTATACTTTCTCGGTCATGGCCACCAGATACCGCAACGTCAACGGCCTCGTGGACTACGCGGAGGCCACCGTCGGCCACGGCTATGCCTATTATGTCGGCTGGTTTTCCACGTTCATCTACTATCCCGCAATGACCTCCGTGCTGGCTTGGGTCTCCGCCCGTTATCTCGGCGTCATTCTGGGCTTTGACATTACCGGCGGCCCCGTCATGGTCATCGCCTGTCTCTTCCTGATCTGCAGCTATGCGGTCAATGCCCTCTCCCCAATCCTTGCGGGAAAATTTCAGGTTTCCACGACCGTTATCAAGCTGGTTCCCCTGCTCCTGATGGCAGTTGTCGGCACCATTGTCGGCCTTGCGAACGGGACGATTACGGAAAACTTCACGACCGTTGTCAGCGAAGTTACCGGCGGCAAGGGACTGGCGCTCTTCACCGCCGTCGTCGCAACCGCCTTCGCCTATGAAGGCTGGATCATTGCGACCAGTATCAATGCCGAACTGAAGAATGCCAAGCGCAATCTTCCCATTGCGCTCGTGCTCGGCACGCTCATCATCGCCATCGTCTATATTCTTTATTATGTCGGTCTTGCCGGCGGCGCAAGCAACGCCGACGTCATGGCCGGCGGGGAAGCCGGTGCGAAGCTGGCCTTTGAAAACATCTTCGGCAAGGCTGCCGGCATCGGCCTGTTTGTCCTTGTCGTCATCTCCTGCCTCGGCACGCTGAACGGCCTGATGCTCGCCGCCACCCGCGGCATGTACTCCATTGCCGTCCGCGGTCAGGGCCCGAAGCCCGAGGCTTTCAGCGAGGTCAGCCCCCACACGAATATGCCCGCAAACTCCGCAATCGTCGGCCTGTTGATGTGCGCGCTCTGGCTCTTCTTCTTCTACGGCGCAAACCTCGTCGAGAAGCCCTGGTTCGGTCCCGTCGCTTTTGACTCCTCCGAGCTTCCCATTATCACGATTTATGCGTTCTATCTTCCCATCTTTGTGCGCATGATGAGCAAGGAAAAGGGCCTGCATCCCTTCAAGCGGTTCGTGATGCCGGTACTCTCCATTGCAAGCTGCCTGTTTATGATTCTTGCCGCCATCTTCGCCCACGGCATGGGCGTGGTATGGTATCTGATCGTCTTTGCCGTTCTGATGCTTCTGGCGGTACCCTTCTATCACAAAAACGCCGTCAAGGCGAAAAAGTAAAATCGCAAAAAACAGCTCGAAATTGGCCGGAATCCTGTTCCGGCCAATTTTTTGCATCTTTTTTGATTACAAAGTGTAGTAAAATCCCAAAAAAGTGTTGCAAAAATCCCACGGCGGTGGTAACATAGTGATTACAAGCATTTCAATTCCCTTTCGAGTAAACCAACCAATGAAGGACGGTCGTGCGAATGAAACGGCGCATATTCTGCCTGCTTCTCACAGTATTGATTCTCGCCGCAACGCTTCCTCTTCCCACGGCGCATGCCGAGCGCACACAGGTTACGCTCTCCGATCTTCGCGCCAAGTTCCCCGCCGGGAAATACTGGAACCATCATGGCGGCTCCAACAACCCCGACGGCTATTCCGATACCCCCTGCGGGCACGTCCACGGCGATTGCAACTTCTACGGTGCCTGTGGCTGCAATTCCTTTGACGGTGCCATTCAGTGCCTCGGCTATGCCTATAAGCTGGGCTATGACTATTACGGCATTTCGGTCAAAACCTGGCCCAAGGTTTACAACCTCGACTCCGTCAAGCCCGGCGACGTACTGCGCTATCGTGACGACCGCCATTCCGTTTTCGTAACCGCCGTGACAGACACCACGATTACATACACGGACTGCAATTCCGACCGCCACTGCCTGATCCGCTGGGATGTCACCGTATCCCGCGCCGATCTTGCACGGCTGCTGACACATGTCTCTGTCGCGCCTTACGCCGCAGTGGAGGGGCTTCCTCCCGAGGGCCCGGTGTTCCGGAACACGCAGAGCACCTACCGGCAGCGCGACACGGTCAATTTCCGCTGGAGTGCCGCGGAAGAAAATGAATCCTACCGTTTGACCGTCCTTCTGGACGGAAAGGAGCTGTTTTCCCGGAATCTGAGCAGCTCGCTCAGCTTTGCACTGCGTCTCGACAGCGCGGGAAGCTACACGGCGAAGCTGTGCGGAACGAATGAATTCGGCGCTTCGGAGGAAGCGGTCTATGAATTCACCGTGTTGGAGCGCCAACCGCCCGCTGGCGGTTGGCTGTCCGTTGCGGACAACCCCGTATGGATACAAAGAGGACTTGGTTTTCTCAAAGCCGGACATTCGGAGGATCCCTCGGAGTCCTCCATCGCCCCCGCCCTTTCTCTGAACCGTGCGATGCTGGCCACGCTTCTGTGGCGCGCCGCAGGGTGTTCCAAAGCGACAGATGCCCATCCGGAAATTCCGGAGGATCAATGGTATTCCGGGTCTGCGGCTTGGGCAAAGGAGAACGGCCTGCTCGACAGCTGCGAAAGCTTCGATCCGGATGCCGTTGTGACACGGGAGCAGCTTGCCGTCGCTCTTTTCCGCTATGCCGGACGCTTCGGCTCCGTTTCCGGCCTGCGGGCCGATCTGAGTTCCTATCCCGACGCCGCCGTCGTCTGTGAGAGTGCCATGGAGGCTATGCAGTGGGCGGTTGCCACAGGACTGATTGCCGCCTCTGGCAGCGGCGGTATTGTCTATCTTGCCCCCAAGGATGCCGTTACCGGCGAGGAGGCGGCTCTGGCGCTGGCGCGCTGTCTGCAAAAAACCGGCCTGCCCCGGCCCGCAGAGTGCCCGCTTCCCGCGGTTCAGTAGACCGCCTCATTGCGACCAGTCAAAGAAGGAGCGTCACAGCGAACTGTGACGCTCTCTTCAGCTTGTCAAAGGCCCCCTGTTTTCATCAGACGAAAACAGGGGGCCTTTGCATAAGTAGGTGTCAATCATCCTGGCATAAAAACAGCATAATTCACAATTATGAAGAAAGCGAATGTACAGAGCGCACAAAGCCGGCAGCTTTTTGCGCAGAAAAATTTTTCCATTCCCCTCTTGACAAATGTGTATTTGTGTATTAGTATACTAGTACATTAGATCACCGGAGGTGAGAAAATGAGCTGGAAACTCAGTACGGACCGTCAAATCTGGATGCAGCTCACGGAGGTTCTGACACAGCGTGTCGTTTCGGGGCAGTATCCACCCGGCATCCGCATTCCGTCCGTCCGCGATCTGGCAGCGGAGGCGGGCGTCAATCCCAACACGATGCAGCGCGCCCTGGCCGCCATGGAAGAGGAAGGGCTTCTGACCTCGCAGCGAAATACCGGGCGCTATGTTACACAGGACACCGACCAGATTGCCGCGACGCGGAACAGACTGGCTGAGCGGGAACTCGCGCTTTTCCGCGAAAAAATGAAGCAGCTCGGGTATTCCGGGCAGGAAATCACACAATTACTGATGAAAGGGGAACCAAACAATGAATGACCTTGTCGTTTGCAGCGGACTGACCAAGCGTTTCGGTGCGCTGACCGCGCTGGATCATGTCGATCTGCATCTGAATTCCGGGCGGATCGTCGGCCTGCTTGGGCCGAATGGCTCCGGGAAAACCACGCTGATCAAACTGATGTCCGGACTTCTCCGCCCAACCGAGGGCAATATATCCATTGCCGGATATCCCATCGGCCCGCAGAGCAAGGCCGTCGTCGCCTATCTGCCGGACAAAATGTTTTATGCGAACTGGATGAAGGCGGAGGATTTGATCGACCTGTTTGCGGATTTCTATGCAGATTTCCGCAGGGAGCGTGCGGAGGCCATGTGCGCCGCGCTCGGCATCGGAATGAGAGCCTCGGTGAAAAGCATGTCGAAAGGGACGCAGGAAAAGCTGCAGCTCATTCTGGTAATGAGCCGCGACGCGAAGCTTTATCTGCTTGATGAGCCCATCGCCGGCGTCGATCCCGCCGCGCGCGATTTCATCCTGCGCACCATTCTCACGAACTATATGCCGGAAAGCACTATTTTACTCTCCACGCATCTGATCGCAGACATCGAGCCGGTACTGGATGAGGCCGTATTTCTCAAAGAGGGACGGGTCGTCCGCCATGACGCTGTGGATCACATCCGCGAGGTCGAAGGAAAATCCGTGGACGAGGTGTTCCGCGAGATCTTCCGTACCATTCCCTATGGAGGTATGTGGCAATGATGCGTAAACTTCTGAAATATGACCTGCGTGCCAACATCAAGCTGTTTCTCTTCATCTGGCCGGCCATGCTTGTGGTAGCCGGGCTGCAAAGGCTGCTGCTCAGTCTGCAGGTTGAGGGTTTTCCCGGAAAATTCCTCGTCGGACTTTTGACCGTGCTGATGCTCTTTACCATGGTTGCGGTGGTCGTTCTGTGTTTCATCCTCTGCGTGATCCGCTTTTATTCGGGACTGCTGCGGCGCGAGGGCTACCTGATGTTCACGCTTCCGGTCAAGCCCTGGCAGCTTCTGACCTCAAAATTCCTTGCCGCGATGCTGACGCTCCTCCAGACGTTCATCCTCGCCTATTTCGGAATCGCGCTGATTCTCTCAGGCACGACGGACGGCGTCTGGCATACGATGTTCAACTTCAGTCAGATTATGGATCAGAAGCTCAATGCGCTGACTCTGACTCTGGCTGCGCTGACCGCGCTGGCAGCGCTTGCGAATATGCTTTTACGGGTATATTTCGTCTCCTGTCTCGGCCATCTGTTCCGCCGCGCGCGCATTTTTCTGTCGATTCTGTTCTATTACCTGATCGGCATCCTCGTGCAGATTGTCTCCATGCTTGCGTTAGTGCGCGTCACCGTCGGCGCGGAAATTCCCTTGCTGAATGCGCTGTGCAACTGGTTCACTACGCTGAGCTTCAACGCTTCCCTGAGTGTATTCCTCGGATGCATTCTGCTTGCCAATGTCGCCATCGGCTGCGTCTACTTCTTCGTCTCCGAAGTGATCCTGCGTAAGCGCCTGAACCTCGATTAACTCGATGAAACAGAATCCAAATAGCAAACAGCGCATGGTCTTGATCAAGGCCATGCGCTGTTTGCTATATTCTTTTGAAGTTATTTTCCCATGTGCATCTGCGCGGCGACTTCGGCAGCGAAGTCTTCCTGCTTCTTCTCGATGCCCTCGCCCTTCTCGAAGCGGACCGCGTCAACAAACCTGACGGAGCCGCCCAGAGCCTTGGCCGCGGAATTGACGTACTGCTCGACGGTGACGGATCCGTCCTTGACGAAGGCCTGCTGCATAAGGCAGTTCTCCTCGTAGAACTTGTTGATCTTGCCGGCGGCGATCTTTTCCTTGACCTGCTGGGGCTTGGAAGCCATCTTGGGATCGTTGTCCATCAGCGCCAGCGC
>CAJMQR010000052.1 GCA_905215665.1 uncultured bacterium
TTCCGGCCGCCCGGTTTGTCTGTTTTCCTCCATAGTTCCGTTCCTTTCCGCTGCGCCGTCAGGCGGTGTTTTCTCAATAGAATGAAACAATTCTATTGAGAAATAGTATCAGGCAACGCAGCCACTCTATACCATTATACTCATTATACACCAAACTTCTGGAGAAATAAAGAAAAAAATCCTCCGCGGAGTTTTTTGCTCCGCGGAGGAAGGCGTTATTGCAGGTTCCTCATACGTTCTTCGCTCTCGGCAAGCTGACGCAGCAGACCCTCCAGCTTTTCCGCCTTTGCACGTTCGGCGGAAACGACCGCCTCCGGCGCCTTGGAAAGGAAGCCCTCGTTGCTCAGCTTTCCCCGGATACCGGCAAGCTGTTTTTCGGCTTTTTCCCGTTCCTTCGCAATGCGCTCCAGCTCCTTGTCCACATCGAGAAGCTGATTCATGGGCAGATAAACCGCCGCATCGTGCGTAACGCAGGACACCATGGATTCATGCCCTTCCGGCTCGGAATCGCACAGTACCACCCGGTCGGCATAGGCCAGTCGCGTCATAAAGCCGCTGCCCTCCGAGAAAATCTCCGGCTTTTGCGTGACAATATAGAGGGTGGATTTCTTGGACGGCGGAACGTTCAGCTCCGCGCGGCGGTTTCTCACGGCGCGGATGGCATTCATGACGCTCTCCATCGCGCTTTCCTCTGCCCGGAAGCTCAGACGCTCGGAATACACCGGCCACGACGCCACAATGAGTGCTTCTCCTTCGTGGGGAATTGCCTGCCAGATTTCCTCGGTAATAAACGGCATAAAGGGATGCATCAACCGGAGAATCTGATCAAGCACATACAGCAGAACCTTCTGCGCGGCGAGCTTGCTCTTTTCGTCCTCGCCGTACAGGCGCGATTTCGTTAGCTCGATATACCAGTCGCAATAGCTGTCCCAGATAAAATCGTAGACCTTCTGCACGGCAATACCCAGCTCATACTTTTCCAGATTCTCTGTGGCATCGGCAATCAGCGTGTTGAGCTTTGAGAGAATCCACTTATCAGCCGTCTCCAGCTCGGAAATCGGGGGAAGCTCGTTTTTCTCAACCGACAGGTTCATCATGACGTAGCGGCTGGCATTCCACAGTTTGTTCGCGAAGTTACGCATCGCCTCGCAGCGTTCGACATAAAAACGCATGTCGTTGCCGGGAGAGTTCGCGGTGATCATATTCATGCGCAGCGCATCGGAACCATAGCGGTCGATCATCTCCAGCGGATCGATGCCGTTACCAAGAGATTTGGACATCTTCCGGCCCTTGTCGTCGCGCACAAGGCCGTGGATCAGGACCGTATGGAAGGGCGGCTTCCCCGTCTGCTTGCAGGAAGAGAAGATCATTCTGGCAACCCAGAAGAAGATGATGTCGTAGCCCGTGACCAGCACATCCGTCGGGAAGAAGTATTGAAAGTCCTCGGCTTCGGTATCCGGCCAGCCCAGCGTCTCAAAAGGCCAGAGCGCGGAGGAGAACCAGGTGTCAAGGACGTCCTCGTCCCGGGTAATATTCCGGCTGCCGCAGGTTTCACAGCAGGTGGCGTCCTCGCGGGAAACGGTCATATGGCCGCAGTCGGCGCAGTACCACGCGGGAATCTGATGGCCCCACCAGAGTTGGCGGGAAATACACCAGTCCCGCACGTTCTCCATCCAGTTGGTATAGATCTTCGTGAAGCGTTCGGGAACAAACTTTGTCTCTCCCTCGTTCACAACCCGCAGGGCCTCCTCGGCCAGCGGCTTCATTTTGACGAACCACTGGGCGGAGATGATCGGTTCGACGTCGCGATGGCAGCGGTAGCAGGTGCCGACGTTGTGATTGTACGGCTCCACCTTGACAAGATACCCCTGCTCCTGCAGATCGGCAACGATCTGCTTCCGCGCCTCATAGCGGTCAAGGCCCTGATACTTTCCGCCGAACTCATTGACTCTGCCATTGTCATCCAGCACGCGGATGACCTCGAGATTGTGCCGCAGACCGACTTCAAAGTCATTGGGGTCATGCGCCGGGGTCATCTTGACGCAGCCGGTGCCGAAATCCATCTCCGCGTAGTCGTCCGCGACAACGGGGATTTCCTTGTTGACCAGCGGCAGGATGACCTTCTTGCCGACGATGTCCCTGTAACGCTCGTCCTTGGGATTGACGCAGACGCCGCTGTCGCCCAGCATGGTTTCCGGCCGGGTGGTCGCCACGACGACCTCGCCCGTACCGTCAGCCAGAGGATAGCGGATATGCCACAGGCTGCCTGGCTTATCGACATATTCGACCTCCGCATCGGACAGCGCCGTGACACAGTGCGGACACCAGTTGATGATGCGGCTGCCCTTGTAGATCAGGCCCTGCTCATAGAGGTTAACAAAAACCTCGCGGACCGCTTTTGAGCAGCCCTCGTCCATCGTAAAGCGTGCGCGCTCCCAGTCGCAGGAGGCGCCCAGCTTTTTCTGCTGCTCAACGATCCGGTTTCCGTACTTATGCTTCCAATCCCAGACTTTTTCGAGGAATCTCTCACGGCCGAGGTCGTAACGGCTCAGTCCATCCTTGCGAAGTTCCTCCTCCACGCGGATCTGCGTCGCGATTCCGGCATGATCAACGCCGGGAACCCACAGAGCGGCGTAGCCCTGCATCCGCTTGAAGCGAATCAGGACGTCCTGCATGGCCGCGTCCATCGCGTGCCCCATGTGAAGCTGGCCCGTGACGTTGGGCGGCGGCATGACAATGGTGAAGGGCTTTTTGTCCGGGTCGCGCTCGGTGTGAAAATAGCCATTGTCCTGCCAGAACTGATACAGTCTGGCCTCCACGGCCTTCGGCTCATAGGTTTTCGGTAATTCTTTCGGCATGTCGTTTCTCCTTCAAACAAAATCGCCCTGAGCAAACTGCTCAGGGCGAAAAACTCCGCGGTACCACCTGAATTCCCCGCAGAACGGGGCGCTCAACCTCTGTAACGGGAGGACCCGCACCGGCTTACTGAAGTTCAGCAGGTATACTCGGAAGCGACCTTCCTCCGATCTCCGCAGGGACTTTCACCAGCCGTCCCCTCTCTGCATTGGGCGTCGGAGTACTTCTCTTCGTCAACGCGTTTACAATATGCTGCTATGATACAGGATTTCCCGCAATTTGTCAAGCATTTTGCGGCAGATACCCCTGCATCGCATCGGAGAGCTTCTGCAGCAGCTCCAGTGCCGCCTGCCTGCTGTGATCGACGGCGGTCAGATAGAGCTTGATCTTCGGCTCCGTTCCGGACGGACGGAGGACAACGCTGCCCTTTTCGCCCAGAGTCAGGACGATCACATTGGACTTCGGCAGATCCACGGGCGTCTCCACTCCGCCGGCAAGATCGCGGTGGAAGCGGAGCTGATAATCCGTGTACTGCGTGACAGGTACGCCCGCGAGCGCCGCGGGAATCTCCGCACGGAAGTCCGCCATGAATTTCGCCGCAATCTGCATTGCGTCCGGGCCGGTCAGTTCAACGCTGATCACCTTCGCCTCGTGATAACCGAACTCCTCGTACAGGGCGTCCATTTTCTGCGCAAGGTTCATCCCCTCACGCTTCAGCTTTGCCGCCATGTCGCACACCAGCATGGATGCGACAACTGCGTCCTTGTCCCGGGCGTAGGTTCCCCTGAGATAGCCGCAGCTTTCCTCAAATCCAAAGACAAAACGCCGCTCCTCGCCCTGCTGCTCCAGCTTGAGGATCTCCCCGCCGATATACTTGAAGCCGGTCAGAACCTTGCGCATTTTTACGCCGTACTTCGCCGCGATTTTATCCGCCATCGGTGTGGAGACGATGCTGCGCACCGCAACCGGGTCCTCAGGCAGCCTCTTTTTCTCCGCTAGGGAGCCCAGAATATAGTCCAGCAGCAGGCAGCCCAGCTCATTTCCGGAGAGTTTACGGAAGCCGCCGTCAACGGGAACCGCCACAGCGGCACGGTCGCAATCGGGATCGGTCCCCAAAATCAGATCGGGATGGGTCTGCGCGGCGAGCTTGTAACTCTCCCCCAGAGCGGCGTCCATCTCCGGATTCGGATACTCACAGGTCTTGAAGTCCCCATCCGGTTTTTCCTGCACCTCCACAACACGGACATTGACGCCGGTTCTGCCGAGGACGGTGCGCACAGGCACATTACCCGTGCCGCACAGGGGCGTATACAGGAGATTCAGGTTGTCGGCAGGAACCTCCGTGAGACGCTCCCCGAGAACCGTCTGATAGTAACGCTCCCACAGCTCGTCGGAGATATACTCGATGCTTCCCTGCCGCAGGCC
Organism: uncultured bacterium; assembly: GCA_905215665.1. GTDB lineage: Bacteria > Bacillota > Clostridia > Oscillospirales > Oscillospiraceae > JAZOXB01. The sequence goes on from CAJMQR010000052.1 coordinate 4,282, forward strand.
ATCGTCAAAGGTCAGCTTGGGCTGGATAAAGTACGGCGTTTCGGAAATCGCACGGAATACGCGGGCCGCCGGCTCGTCGGTCATCTGGCAGCCGTCAGGGCCGTAGCATTTGATGCCGTTATACATGCTTGCGTTGTGACTGGCGGAGACAACAATGCCCGTGCCGCAGCCAAGCTGCCGCACCGCAAAGGAAACCATAGGTGTCGGCGCAAGCACGCGGTAGATATAGACGTGAATTCCCGCCTCCGCAAGCGCAACCGCGCAAATCTCCGCAAAACGGCGGGAGTTATGCCGGGAATCATAACCGATGGCGCATTTCTGCGGCAGCTCCGAAGCGGACAGCCACGCGGCGAGACCCTGTGCGGTACGGCGCACCGTAAAGGGATTCATGCGGTTCGTGCCGAGGCCCATAATACCGCGGATACCGCCCGTGCCGAACTGCAGCTCGGCGCCGAAGCAGCTTTTGATCTCGTTTTCATCTCCGGCCAGCTCCTTCAGGGTTCTGAGATCGCCCTCGCAAAGCGGCGCAGTCTTACACCAAACCTGGTAGCGTTCTAAATAAGTCATGGAATCCTCCTGGTTTTTGGATAAAAAACAGGTCAATCGAAGCAATTGACCTGTTTTACGCTTGGATTGTTACACATCCTCAATAATCGCAGAATTGTTTCTCGCCTGCGGATTGACCAGCGCGCGGAACTTGGAGCGGGAATCACGGATCTCGGAAAGCGCCTCCGCGACGGCCTCTTCCGTGCGGCGCAGGGAATCGTCCACATAATCGTTCGTGACCTGCTTGAGCTCCTTGATCTTCTCCTGCGCGGCGCGAACCATCTCATTGGCCTGATTCTTCGCCTCGTTATAGATGGCCTCCTGAGAGACGAGCTGGCGCGCCTGCGCCTGCGCGGCCTTGAGGATATTCTCCGCCTCCCGCTTTGCGCTGGTGATCAGCTCGCCGCGGGATTCGACAATCGTTTTCGCCTGCTTCAGCTCTCCGGGGAGCTGATTGCTGATTTCATCAAGCAGATCCAGTACGCGCTCACGCTCGACCGCGCATTTGTCGCTGCTGAAAGGCACGCTTCTCGCGTCCTGTACCATCTCATACAGAGTACCGATAACTTCTTCAATGCTATGCTCGTTCATCGTTGTTCCTCCTTATTTCTTCTGCTTTGCGAAATTTTATCCTTAAATTCCCCAATAATTTCTGCGGGCAGCAGATCGGTCAGATCCGCATTATAATAGCCCATCTCCTTGATCGCGCTGGAGCTGAGATACATATACTGATGCTCCGCGGTCAGGAACAGGGAATCCAACTGGGGATTGAGCTTCCGGTTGATCATCGCCATCTGGAACTCTTTTTCAAAATCGGAGCCGGCGCGCAGTCCCTTGATAATGGTGCAGCAGCCGTGCCGTGCGGCATATTCCGCAAGCAGGCCGTCATGGGCATCTACGGTAACGTTCGGAAGCCCCGCGGTGACGCGCGCAAGCTGCGATTTTCTCTCTTCAAGGGTAAAGAGCGGCTTTTTTTCACAGTTGACCATCACGCAGACAATCACCCTGTCAAACAGCCGCGAAGCACGGTTGATGATATTGAGGTGTCCGTTGGTGACCGGATCAAAGCTGCCGGGATAGACGGCTATTTTCATCGGGTATCCTCTCGCGGTTCCCTGCGGAACAGCGTTATTGTTGTCTTTCCATAGTTGTAGTCCCGCGAGCGGGTCAGACCCGGGAAATCCTCGTTCAGGAGCTTCCCGCGGGGACGTTCTGTGATAATTATACCACCATCCGCCAAAATGTCAATTTCGGAGATGCGTTTTATCGCATTTTCTAAAGATTTTTCTGCATAGGGCGGGTCCAAAAAGATCAAACGGAAGCGATTTCTGCATCGCTCGAGGTAGCTCAGGTAGTCCCCGCGGAAGATTTCGGCACGATCCAGAAAATGTGTGCGCCGCAGATTTTCCCGCACAAGCGCTATGGCGTCCTCGCGCTGATCGACGAAGACCGCGCGCTCCGCGCCGCGGCTCAGCGCTTCAATGCCGAGCTGGCCCGTTCCCGCAAACAGGTCGAGAACCTGTCCTGCAATCTCGTATTGAATAATATTGAACAGCGCCTCCTTGACGCGGTCTGAGGTAGGGCGGGTGTTCAGCCCCACCGGAGGCTTCAGATTGGTGCCTCTTGCGGTACCGGTAATGACTCTCATATTATGACTCCCGTGGATGAAAATAATCGTAAACAGCCTGAGCCGCCGGCTGCGGCAGACACTCCTGCAGTGCGGAAAGTTCCGCCTGCCGGATGGCGGCGACGGATTTGAATTTCTTCAGCAGCAGATTGCGCCGCTTTTCCCCGATTCCTGCAATGGCATCGAGAGAAGAACCACGGACATGCCTGCTGCGGAGCTGACGGTGATAGCTGATGGCAAAGCGGTGCGTCTCCTCCTGGATCCGTCCGATCAGGGAAAACACCGCCGGATTCCCCTGAATCCCGATTTCCTCCCCCAGAGGTGACACCAGCGCCCGGGTGCGGTGGCGGTTGTCCTTTACCATGCCGAAAACCGGCAGGGCGACGCCCATCTGCTCCAGTGCAGCGCGCACCGTCTCGGCATGCACCGCGCCTCCGTCGATCAGAAGAACGTCCGGTTTCTCATCAAAGCCCTTATCGCCGTCGAGATAATGACAGAAGCGGCGGCACAGCACCTGCCGCATGGAGGCGTAGTCATCCTGACCGTCCAGATTCTCCAGCTTGAAGCGCTTGTAATCCGACTTTTTCGGCTTGCCGTCCACAAATACCGTCATGGAGGCCACGATGTCCGTTCCGGCCGTATTGGAGATGTCATATGCCTCCATCCGCCGGATCGGTTCCGGCAGCCGGAGCATGGCCTGCAGGAGCAGGAGCGTGCCGTTGAGGCGTTCCGCCGCGCTGGTGGCGCGCTCCGCCTCTTCCCTCGCGTTTTTTGACGCCAAATCTACCAACCGCTTTCCGTCTCCCCGCTGCGGCGCCAGAATGGCAACCGTTTTTTCGAGTTTTTCCCGCAGGAGCTGCGCAAAGGGCGCGGCATCCTCCATGGGAGCGGGCAGCAGGATGCGCTTGGGCGCGGCCTGACGCTGCAGGTAGTACTGCTTGACCAGCGCGGAGAGCGCCTCGGACGCGTCATCCGGCACCGGAAGCAGCTCATAGTCCTTGTCCATCAGGTTGCCGCGGATATAATGAAGCACGGCAAAGCAGGCTTTGGCCTCCGTCTGATACCAGCCGATCACATCCGTGTCCGCCATCGTTCCGGCCGTGACAAGCTGGCGCTGGCCGAGCGATGCAATCGCCTGCATCCTGTCGCGCAGCTCCGCCGCTCGCTCAAATTCCAGTCCTTCGGCAGCCGCCTCCATCTGACTCTTGAGCTGATCCGTCAGGCTCTGGTACTTCCCTTCGAGAAGCTGCACCGCCTGCTCCAGCAGGGAGTGGTACTCCGTCTGCGTTTTTGAAGGGCGGCACCAGCCGTCACACTGGTTCATCTGAAAATTCAGACAGGGACGTTCTTTCCCGATGTCTCTGGGAAACTTTTTGCCGCAATGCGGCAGGCGGAAGGTGGTGCGGATGGCATTGATCACCTGCTGGGAACGTCCGCGGCTGCCGTATGGGCCGAAG
>CAJMQR010000053.1 GCA_905215665.1 uncultured bacterium
AAGAAATCTCCGTCCCCGCCTCTGCCGGCACGGTCAGCCGGATCGGCGCGGAGGAATATTTCAATCTCCGGGAGCTGCTCCTGTTTGAGAATTTCATCTCCTGCGGGCCGGAGTTTCTGGCCTATCAGGCGGTCACGGACCGGCTGTACCGCATTGAAACCGGTGACCGGATCTTCTGCGCGGTCTGTTCCGAAGCCGGCGGACGGCTTCGGATAAAGGAGCTGCTGCCCTATGAACCGGCCGCAGCCGCGCTTCTGCTGCAAAGTCTGGGCTGCGCCGGCGGCGACTGTCTGGCCCCGGGGGAATCAATTCCCTTCGGAATGTGCAGGTCGCTGCGGGGCGCCCCGCTTCCGGCGGGCGTCTATCTGGGGCTTGCGCTGGATTGAGACTTCCGCATCAGTATCTTCTGAATTTCCGCTCGACCTGGCCCTGCGCACAGCGAAGCAGCGGTTCCGTCTCTTCTCCCAGCGCGGCGGCCAGACAGGCACGTTCCTCCTGCGCCGCCTGTCCGTGGTACACACGGTACGCGCCTGCGTCGCTGCCGCATCCGATGATCCCGCCGTCCGCGGCAACACGGGCAACCTTTTCCTGCTGCTCTGCCAGCAGGCGGCGCAGCACCTCGTCGGGATAGCGCCCGCTGCCGATAAGATCGGCGATCGTGGCAAGCGTCGGCACCCAGACCGTCTGCGTGGAAGCAAGCCGCCGGAGCGTGCCCCGGCTCAGATAGGCGCCGTGTTCTATGGATTCCACACCGGCCTCCAGCGCGGCGCAGACCGCCGCGTCGCCATTGGCGTGAGCCATCACCGCAAAGCCGCGCTCGTGCGCAAGGCGAACCATCTTCCGAATGTCCTCCGGCGCGGGGCCCGGCTCCGTCAGGCGGCCATAGACATGGAAATCGATCAGTCCCCCGACCATCAGCTTGACGAAATCTCCCCGTTTCGCCTCAACCTCGTCCAGAAGCGCGCGGTACTCCTCCCAGTCGCGGAAGCCGCGGCCGATGAAGGCGCCGTAATGCCCCTGCCGGTAGATTGGGAAGGCAGGAGAGCGGTAGTCGATGCCGTACTCCGGCGCAAGCGCCCGCGCGCGCAGGCTGACGCCCCATGCGTCGCCGCCGTCGCGCAGGAAGGTAATGCCGCGGGCCCGGTAGTCCGCGAGACGGCGGCGGAGCAGCGCGTCGTCCGGCGTCTGTGCCTGCGCGGCAATGGCGGCGCGCCAGTTTACGCCGTCGAGGATCATATGAATGTGCAGGTCTTCCATATTTCCCTTTCCATAAAAAACGGCGCGAACAAGTTCGCGCCGTTTTCGTCATTTACAGATGCAGCACCCGTTCCTTGATCTCCTGCGTTCTGCCCTGATTCCAGAACTGTGTGCCGATATAGCCGCAGGTGCGGCGCGCGACATTCATCTTGCTCTGGTCGGTGTTGCCGCAGTTGGGGCAGGTCCAGACCAGCTTGCCGTCCTCGTCCTCCACAACCTCGATCTCGCCGTCGTAGCCGCAGACCTGGCAGTAGTCGGACTTGGTGTTCAGCTCGGCGTACATGATATTGTCGTAGATGAACTTCATCACCTCCAGCACGGCATCGATGTTGTTCTGCATATCCGGCACCTCCACATAGCTGATCGCGCCGCCGGGCGACAGCGCCTGGAACTGCGCCTCAAAGGCCAGCTTGTCGAAGGCATTGATTTGCTCGGTCACATGGATGTGGTAGGAGTTGGTGATATAGCTCTTGTCCGTCACGCCGGGGACGATGCCGAAGCGCTTTTGCAGGCACTTGGCAAACTTATAGGTGGTGGATTCCAGCGGCGTTCCGTAGAGGCTGAAATCGATGTTGTTTTCCTGCTTCCACTTCTTGCAGGCGTCGTTCATATGCTGCATTACCTGCAGGGCGAAGGGCTTCGCCTCGGGATCGGTGTGGGACTTGCCGGTCATGTATTTGACGCACTCATACAGTCCCGCATAGCCGAGGGAGATGGTGGAATAGCCGCCGTAGAGCAGCTTGTCGATCGGCTCGCCCTTCGGCAGACGCGCCAGCGCGCCGTACTGCCAGAGGATGGGCGCGGCGTCGGACAGCGTTCCCTTGAGCCTGTTGTGGCGGCACATCAGCGCGCGGTAGCACAGCGCAAGGCGCTCGTCGAAGATCTGCCAGAACTTGTCCATGTCCCGGTGGGAGGAAAGCGCCACGTCCACCAGATTGAGGGTGACGACGCCCTGATTGAAGCGGCCGTAATACTTCGGCTTGCCGTTCTCGTCCACATAGGGCGTCAGGAAGCTGCGGCAGCCCATGCAGGTGTAGCAGTGGCCCTCGCCGTTCTTGTCCACCTTCAGCTCCAGCATCTTCTTTTCGGAGATATAGTCCGGCACCATGCGGCGGGCGGTGCACTCCGCGGCCATACGGGTCAGATAGTAATATTTGGAGTCCTCATGGATATTGTCCTCCTCCAGCACATAGATAAGCTTGGGGAAGGCGGGCGTGATCCACACACCCTTTTCGTTCTTGACGCCCTGATAGCGCTGACGCAGCGTCTCCTCGATGATGATAGCAAGATCCTTTTTCTCCTGCTCATTCCGGGCCTCGCCCAGATACATGAACACGGTGATGAAGGGCGCCTGCCCGTTGGTGGTCATGAGCGTTACGACCTGATACTGAATCGTCTGCACGCCGCGCTTGATCTCCTCGCGCAGACGCTCCTCGACAATCTTGGAGATCTGCTCCTCGGTGGCGGCGGTTCCCAGCTCCTGCACCTCGCGCTCCACGCTCTGGCGGATGCGCTTGCGGCTGACGTCCACAAAGGGAGCCAGATGCGTCAGGGAGATGGACTGGCCGCCGTACTGGTTGGAGGCAATCTGCGCGATGATCTGCGTGGCAATGTTGCAGGCCGTGGAGAAGGAATGCGGCTTTTCGATGAGCGTCCCGGAGATGACGGTGCCGTTCTGCAGCATGTCCTCAAGGTTGACAAGGTCGCAGTTGTGCATATGCTGGGCAAAATAGTCCGCGTCATGGAAGTGGATGATGCCGGCCTCGTGCGCCTCGACGATGTCCTGCGGCAGCAGCAGGCGGCGCGTGATGTCCTTGGAGACCTCGCCTGCCATGTAGTCACGCTGGACGGCGTTGACGGTGGGGTTCTTGTTCGCGTTCTCCTGCTTGACCTCCTCGTTGTTGGACTCGATGAGGCTCAGGATGCGGTCGTCCGTGGTATTGGACTTGCGCACCAGAGAACGGGTATAGCGGTAGGTGATATAGCGCTTGGCGACCTCAAAGGCCCCGTGCGCCATGATCTGATCCTCGACCAGATCCTGAATTTCCTCCACGGAGAGGCTGCGGTTCATCTCCTGGCACTGGATCTGCACGCTCTCGGCAATCCGCTTGATCTGCAGCGGCGTCATGCGCTCGTTCTCTTCGACAACGTCGTTGGCTTTGCTGATGGCAGTTTCGATTTTTTGAATATCAAATACGGCCTCAGCGCCGTTTCTCTTGATGATTTTCATACCTTTTCCTCCTCTTTTGACTGTATCTGTTGATGTTCTTCCTTTGCTGTCCAAAGGTATTATACTATATCTTGTGTTTTTTTCAAGAGGGAAACACAATATTTTCTAATTTTTTTCCGGACGCCGCTTTCTCTCTTTTTTTGGCGCCGGGGCTTTCCTTTCCCGCAAAACTGCGGTATAATAGAAAAAACAAAGGTATCCCGCGTGATTTCCGCCTGTGCCATGGCATATTTTCAGCAATTACGGAGAAACACAATGAAGCGAATTGCCACGATACAAGACCTTTCCTGTGTAGGAAAATGCTCTCTGGGCATCGCGATGCCCATTCTTTCCGCTATGGGCATCGAGTGCGCCGCGCTTCCCACCGCCGTGCTTTCCGCGCACACCGCCTTCGACGGCTTCGTTTGTACGGATCTGACCGCGCAGCTCGCCCCCATCGCAGCGCATTGGAAGGCTCTGGGCCTGCGTTTCGACGCGCTCTATACCGGCTACCTTGCCTCCCCCGCGCAGGTGGCCTTTGTCGAGGATTTTTTCGACAGCTTCGGCGGAGCGCATACGCTGGTTTTCGTCGATCCCGTGATGGCCGATCAGGGCCGTCTTTACGCCGGCTTTGACGCCGGTTTCCCCGAAAAAATGCGCCGCCTCTGCGCCCGCGCGGACATCGTCACGCCGAACGTCACGGAGGCCTGCCTCCTGACCGGCATGGAATACCGGGAGCTTCACGAGGAAAGCTACCTGCGCGAGCTTCTGGAAGGGCTGATTTCCTTCGGCCCGCGCACGGCCATCATCACGGGCGTGCGTTCCGACGACGGGCGGATGGGCGTGGTCGCCATGGACGCCGGTGGGAAGCTGTCGGGGCATTGGACGGAATACATTCCCGCCGTTTTCCACGGCACGGGAGATCTGTTTGCCAGCACCTGCGTCGGTCTTCTGACGCTGGGCTGGTCTACGGCCGGGGCGATCCGTCTGGCGTCGGAATACGTTGTGCAGACGCTCCGCGCCACCGTGCGCGACCGGGACGCCCGCTGGTACGGCGTGGATTTTGAGACGACCCTTCCCCTGCTGCTGTCGAAGCTGGAAAAAAAGGAGGACATATGAATCATCTTCAGCGAAGAAAGCAGCGGCTTCCCCTGCTGCTGTCCTTCTGCATCCCCTTCGGCGTCGTCACGCTGGCCTTCTGCATCGGCGGTCTCTGGCCCATAGGGGACCGGCAGATCATGGCGCACGACGGCTGGCACCAGTATTATCCCTTCTTTGCCGCCTTCCGTGAGAAGCTGCTTTCCGGCGGCTCCCTGCAATATACATGGGACGTGGGCATGGGCACGGGATATCTGTCCCTGTTCGCCTATTATCTGGCCTGCCCCCTGAATTTTCTGTGCGTGCTGGTGCCCGCCTCTCTGCTGCGGGAGTACTTCGCTTTTCTGATCATTCTGAAAATCGCGCTGGCCGGTCTGTTTTTCGCATGGTATCTGCGGCTGGTATTCCGGCGCAACGACTGGACGCTGCCCTTTTTCAGCCTCCTGTATGCGCTGTGCGCCTTTATGGCCGGATACTATTGGAATATCATGTGGCTGGACGTGCTGGCGCTGTTCCCTCTGCTGGTGGCCGGCACCGTCTGTCTGCTGCGCGACGGAAAATTCCGCCTCTATACCGCCGCGCTGGCGCTCAGCCTGTGGTGCAACTACTATCTGAGCTTCTTCTGCTGCATTTTCGTGGCGCTGGCCTTCTTCGGCTACTGCATCTGCCGTCCCAACGGCTTTCGCGGCTTTCTGCGGCGTCTGGGCCGGATTGCCCTGTGTACGCTGCTGGCGATCGGAGTTACGGCCGTCCTGCTGCTGCCAACGCTGTACGGTCTTCAGAACACCTATTCCGCCTCCAGCGAGCTGCCGAAGCTCCTTGCTCTGAACATCGCGGAAAACGCCTCCGGCGCGGTCGGTGAGGGCGGTGTCTGGCAGACGCTCCGAACCGAGACGCTCCCCGGCTTCCTCTCCGCCGCCCGTCAGGTGCTCTCTGGCCTGCTGACCTCCACGGAGGCCACAAAAATGGAGGGCCTGCCCAATCTCTTCTGCGGCTTTTCCACCGTGGCGCTGGCGGTCTATTACTGCTGCTGCAGGCGCATCTCTCTGCGGGAAAAGCTCGTCAGCCTCGGCCTGCTGTTCTTCTTCCTGCTCAGCTTTATTTTCCGGATTCTGGACTACGTATGGCACGGCTTCCATTTCCCGAACATGCTGCCTTACCGCTTCAGCTTCCTGTTCAGCTTCGTTCTGATCTCTATGGCCTTCCGCGCCTATACACAGCTTCGCTGTTTCAGGAAACGCTACCTGTTCGTAATCCTGCCCGTCTGTCTGGCGCTGATTTTCTGCGGCTACGGACTGGAGGACGGCTGGCGGCGGATGGCGCTGAGTCTGGTCTGCCTGTTCGGCTGCTGCGCGGCGCTGCTGGTCTATACCCCCTTCCGGCCGCGCAGGACCGCCGCGGCGGTGATTCTCGTGAGTCTTTTCTCCGTGGAGATGGTCCTCTGCTTCTCCCTCGGCGTGGCGAAGGTCGCTCTGACCACCCGCTCCACCTATCCCAGCAAGGGCGAGGACGTGCAGGCCGTGCTGGCAGAGATGGAGCAGAGGGAGACAGGCGAGGCGTTCTGGCGCACCGAGGTCACCAACACGCAGACGCTCAACGACGGCGCGCTGAACGGCTATCACGGCGTGTCGGTCTTTACCTCCTCGGCAAATGTGCGCTTCAACCGCTTTTCCCGTTCGCTGGGGCTGGCCTCCTGGCCCGCCAGCAACCGCTATGCCTACTATGAAAGCTCCCCCTTCACCAATCTGATGTGCGGAGTCAAGTATCTGATCGACCGCGATGGCAGGCAGCTCGACCGCTCCTACAATACGCTGGCCGCCTCCTCCGGCGATGTGCTGCTGCTGGAGAACACCGCCTATGTCTCCCTCGGCTTTATGGCAAAAGCCCCGCTGGGGGACTTTGTAGCCGAGGAAAACCGCTACAATCCCATCCAGGAGCAGGAGGAGATGTTCGCGCTTGCCACCGGCGTGGAAGCGCCGCTGTACACCCATTTGCGTCATTCCGGCCTGCAGTGCCCGGACGGCTGCTCCCTTACCGCCTCCGGCACCAGCGGCACGCAGTTCAGCTACTCCACCGAGGACATGACGGATACCTCCGATCTCAGCGTCAGCTACACCGTCGATGAGGACGGCCTCTTGTGCGCAACGACGAAATCCAGCGGCAACTACGACCTTGAGGTCTACCGCAACGGCGAGCTTCTCTTCAGCCGCAACATCAAGGTGCGCTATTTAATGATGGTCGGCAGCTTCTCCGCCGGCGACACAGTCACCTTTACCTACCCCGTCAAGGCGGGCAGCAGCGGTACGATCTCTCTGGACGTGGCAATGCAGAACGACGCCGTCTTCGACGAAGGCCGCGAGGTTCTCTCGCGCAGCCCATGGGTGCTGACGGAATTCTCCGACACCGGGATCCGCGGCACCGTCGAGGCGCTTGAGGACGGCTTCTTCTACACCTCCGTCCCCTATGAGCCCGGCTGGCACGCCTATGTGGACGGCACCGAGGTTCCCCTCGCACAGACCTACGATCCCGAAAGCGGAGATCTGAAACTGACGGACGCCGTGATCGGCTTCGCACTGGAAAAGGGATCGCATGAAATCACGCTCCGCTACCGCGCGCCGGGGCTGAAAACCGGCGCTCTGATCTCCGCAGTGTCGCTTCTCGGCCTGTCCGCGCTCTGGTTCTGCCTGCGGCACAGGCCGGTGCTCCTGCCCGATCCCCCGCAAAAGCCCGCCGCAAGACAGCTTTTGATCACAGAAAACAATCAGGAAAACAATTCAGAAAGGAACGATCAAAATGAATGAATTTGAAAACAACAATTCTCCCGTCCCCGTACAGGCGGAACCCGTCGTCCCCACCCCCGCAAGAGTTCTTGGCTACATCTGTATGGCCTGCGGCATTGCCTCTCTCTGCACGTTATTTGCCGGCATCGCCTTTTCCATCGCCGGTTTGATCACCGGGGGCATCTCCCGCAGCAAGAACTATGGCCGCCTGACAAAGCAGGCGCGGATCGGCAAGATTCTTTCCATCATCGGCATCCCCGTTTCCATTCTCTTCCTCGTACTTTACATTCTGCTGTTGGTCTACATTGTTCAGGATGCAAGCGGCTATGTGAACGACTATTATTTCTTCACGAGGCTGCTTCTCTCCGCGCTTTGATGTCCGTTTGAGCAGACGCTCCCCTTTCATCCAAGCGGTACAATGTATGCCCCGCCTGCCTTTTCGGCAGGCGGGGCTTCAGACTGTCAAAAAACCTTCCAGCCGAAGGTTTCGGAGGGAAAGAAAGTGTGAAAGGAAACCGTCA
>CAJMQR010000054.1 GCA_905215665.1 uncultured bacterium
CCCGTCAGTGTTTTTATTGGCGTTCAAAGCCGAGATAGCGCGTTCCCTGAAAGCTGAGCTTTCCGCTGTCGCCCTCGAGGAGCATTCCGTATTCCGGACCGGTCAGGGAGAACTCCATGCGGTCGCCGCTCTCCACCTGAAAGGTGGCATAGTAATATGTGAAGCCCGGCATATCATGACCGGCATTGCGGCGGAACTCGGTTCTGCGCGAGATAACCTGTGCCGGAACCGTCAGCCGCGGCGAGCGGTCGTCCTTCTTCTTCCGGCCCAGATGGGAAAGCAGAATGGAAGCAAAAAGGATGAAAATCGTCACAAACATGATGCCGAACAGATAGGGGAACACACGAAACATCCAATCCATATGAGGTTTCTCCTTTTATTTACTTTCTATCAGGTCGGCCAGCTCGTCAAAGGTGACAAAGGTATAGCCGCAGGTCTTGAGCATCCGGATGATCGCCTCAACCTTCAGGCGGTAGGTACGCAGGCCGCAGTTGAGATAGTAGCGGTCGTAGAGCTTCAGATGTTTCAGCGCCGGCAGCCGCTCCCGCGACATCTCGAAGGGGTGCAGATAGAACACATAATAGTCGTTTTCACGCAGGTAGCTGCCGATGAGCGGCATGATAAAATTCCAATGGCCCAGACGCACATAGCCGCCGCCGGAGATCGGATAGTTTTTCCCGAAAAGCTTCTGACACGTCAGGCCAAACTCATAAAAGCCGTTCTTGCAGAACACGCCTTTCAAAAGCTCGCGGAAGCCGCTCATGTCGAGCTTTTCCACATGGCGGGCGGGCATGAAGTCCATTCGGCTGGAATCATAGCGGAAGCCGAGAGAGCGCAGGATATCCAGCTTGCCCTCGTCCAGACTGAAGCAGGGCGCGCGATAGCCGGTGACCCGTGTCTGAAATTCCTCTTCCAGCAGCGTTTTTGCCTCCAGCGTCTCCCGGCGGAAGCATTCGTCATCCATGGTACACGGCGGGGTATGTTTTAAGCCGTGCAGCGCGATCCGGTGTCCCCGGCGGAGGTAACGAAGCAGGCGCTCCTTCACCTTCTGCGCCGTCTGGCAGACGGTGAACATCGTTGCTTTGATTTCATATTTTTCCAGGAGGCGGATGTACTCATCCAGCCCATCCAGCATGTCCTGCGTCACCTTCTGGCCGGAATTGGCGACACATTCCGTATCGTTGAATTCCTCCACATCCATGGTGAACACGGCGTATTTCTTTCTGTTTTCCATATATCTGCCCGCGAACGAAAATGTTGGGCGGCAGGCCGCCTTTATTTATTTTATTGGATAACGCTCCTAAAGTCAACAGGAAACCCCAGAAAGAATTCAGGCCGCAGGCGGTATGGCATCAGCGCCTTCTGTGCGGTACCGGCAAAACGGCGTTGCGCCGCAGATGAAAAAGATACTTTTTCATCTGCGGTTTAGTATCAGATGAATTCTCATCCCTCCCCTCCTTTCTTTTCGTGCTGTACGCCGAAATAAAAGCTGATGACCGAGGTGACGATGAGCATGACATTGTCCGGACTGATATCCCCACGCAGCGCCAAAACGATAAACACAGCAATTACGGAAAGCGTCACAATGGTCTTGACCTTCAGCATATTGGCAAGATTCTGCAAAATCGTCCTCATTATCTTCATAACCCTCCTTTTTCTGTCCCTTAAGTCTATGCGAAATATTTTTCTGGTGACTGTAACCTTTTCTCCTTCCCGCCGTCTAACAGTTGGGAGGAAGCGAAACCCACCCTGACAGGACACAGTGCTGTCAGGGTGGGCATCCGATGCTCCCCGTAATTCATCCGGGCTGAACCGGGAAAGGATATTCCTATGAAACTGAAACATGTGCCGTTTTTTCTGCTTCTTTTCTCCGTCTTTCTGTTGTGCGCCTGTACCGCACGGCCGAACGGCGAGGTGATTTACAATCACGTCCTTATGGTAGAAGACTTCGACGACACCAGCCCATATGATTTTGCAGGGATTTGTGATTATGTTTTTCTGGGAGAGGTCACGCAGGCCCAGGCGGTCATAAAGAGCGCGGATGAGAGGAGTCACTATAAGATCAAGGTGCTTCAGAATCTCAAAGGAACGCTCTGCCCGGAGGTCGAAGTGGAAAAATACGGCGGCTATCTGCGCGACGGAACCCTCTGTCTGCTGCAATCCGACACCAACACGGATATGCAGCTTCTGCCGGAGGAGAGAAAGCAGTATCTCTTTATGGCCTACGCACAGTCCGACGGAAGTCTCATTCTTACCGAGTTTTACGGCAATATTCCCTATTCCGGGGAAGCGCAGCTTGCGGAATACCGCGCTTATGTAGAAAACCAGACCGAATTTGAGCGCGAGCGCTTTGTTTCCAAATATGACGCGGGATAAGGATGCGGGCGCTGTCAGCCGACAGCGCCCGCATCTTTTCTATTTTAACACTGATCGATGTGCCGCTGGATGCGGTCGATGATCATTTCCAACGCAACGAGATTCTTGCCGCCCTCCAGAACAACCAGATCGGCGTTCTTTTTGCTTGGCTCCACAAATTGCTCATGCATGGGCTTGACCGTGGAAAGGTACTGGTTCAAGACGGACTCCAGGCTTCTTCCGCGCTTTGCGACATCGCGCTTGATACGGCGGATCAGCCGGACATCCGCGTCCGTGTCCACAAAGATCTTGATGTCCATCTGCTCGCAGAGCGCCTTGTTCTCAAAAATCAGGATGCCCTCAACCAGAATAACTTTCCGCGGCTCGACCAGAACGGTCTCCTTGCAGCGCGAATACGTCGTGTAGTCGTAGATCGGGCATTGGATCGGTCTGCCGGCCTTGAGCTGCTTGAGATGCTCATTCATCATCTCCGTGTCGAAGGCGTCGGGATGGTCGTAGTTGACCTTGCGGCGTTCCTCGATCGACAGCTCCTCATAGGGGCGGTAATAGTTATCATGGCTCAGAACCGTCACATCGCTCTGAAAGCGGGCGATCAGATTCTTCATCAGCGTCGTTTTGCCGCTGCCGCTGCCGCCGGCGATGCCGATTACAATGATATTTGACATTTCTCTTTCTCCTTTGCAAACCGTCCGGAGCGCACAAAACAGCTCTGTCCTACCCCACAGGGGTAGGACAGTCGCTTGCTGCTTGCTGTCTACCGCAGGCTCTTATCGTAGGGGATACCCTCCGCCTTCGGCGCTCTGGACTTCTTGGAAGTCAAAGCCAGAACGACCAGGGAGACGATGTACGGGAGCATATTGTAGACATAGCTGGGAAGATGCAGCGCCTGCATGAAGGCAAAGCCGGAGTAGACATTGCCCAAGGCGCGGAAGAAGCCGAAAAGCAGCGCCGCCAGCGCAATTTTGACCGGATTCCATGCGCCGAAGATCATAACGGCCAGCGCGAGGAAGCCGAAGCCTGCAACGCCATACTCGAATTTCCAGACGCTGACGCCGGCGGTGATGAACACGATGCCGCCGATGCCGCCGAGTACGCCGGAGATCAGTGTGCCTGCATAGCGCATCTTATAAACGTTGATGCCGACGGAGTCCGCTGCCTGCGGATGCTCGCCGCAGGCGCGCATTCTCAGACCGAAGCGGGTCTTGTAGAGCAGGATATAGCCCACGACCAGTGCAATCACCGCGACAAGCATGAACCAGTTGAATTCAAAGCTGCCCATGCGGACGATGAAGAAGTCCTTCTCCTGAATGTAGGAGATCTCGGAGGAGACGTTGCTGCCGCCGGAGGAGATGGTGTTCATGGCCTTGACCGCAACGGTAGCCGCGGCGGTGGCCAGAATGTTCATTGCCGTGCCGGTGATAGTCTGGTCGGCATTGAAATTGATTGCCGGAACCGCCAGAAACAGCGAGTAGATCATGCCCGCGATGGCGCTGGCGGCAATGGTCGCGAGGATCATGACGGGGGCGCCGACGGAAACAGGGATGAACTTCATCGCCAGCGCGCCGCCGAGGGCACCGATGACCATAATGCCTTCGAGGCCGATATTGATGATGCCGGAGCGTTCCGCAAAGCAGCCGCCGAGGGCGACCAGCATCAGAACCGAGGCAAAGATCAGCGTGTACTGAAGCAGTAATGCCATTATTCAGCGCCTCCTTCCTGATTCGCTGCGGCTTTCGCAAGCGCGGCCTTCTTTTCGTCGCTCTTGCGGATTCTGTTTTTAAGGATGGACTTAAAGAACGGGGCGAACGCACACAGGTAAATGATGAGCGCGGAGATCAGACTGGAGATCTGCGAGCAGTAGACCTGCAGGTTGACGTTTCCGCCGCCGCTGGTGATGTGCTGAATGAAGTAGGCTGACAGGATACAGCCGAGCGGATTGAGGTTGCCGAGGAAGGCGACCGCGATGCCGTTGAAGCCCATGTCCGGAACGGAAGAAACCGTGGTTTCCCACTCCTCAATGCCGGTCAGGTAGAACAGGCCCGCGCCCATGCCGGCCAAGCCGCCTGCGATCACCATGGTGAGGATGATGTTGCGGTTTTCCTTCATGCCGCAATACTTCGCGGCGTTGGGGTTATAGCCGGTTGCCTTCAGCTCATAGCCAAATTTGGTCTTACTCAGCAGAACCCAGATCACAACTGCCATGATCAGGGCGAGCGGAATGGCGATGGTGACAGTCTTTTCGTTGTTGAAGAGTTTGTCAAGGCCAAGCTTCGGCAGCAGCGCCGAGGGATTGACGGTGGCCAGCGCCTTGGTGTAGGGGCTGGAGGGATTCTTGATTACCTCTGAGCTCAGGATCATGTTGGTCAGATACAACGAAATCCAGTTCAGCATGATGCCGGAGATGACGACGTTGACGTTGCCGGCAGTCTTGAGCAGACCGGAGATGCCGCCCAGCAGAGCGCCCGCCGCGATAGCAGCAATCAGGCAGACATACCACGGAAGTTGGAGCTGGAGTGCGACAAACAGCGCGGCGCAGGCGCCCGCAACGTACTGACCGGCGGCGCCGATATTGAACATACCGACCTTGTAGGCAAACAGGACGGACAGCGAACACATCAGCAGAGGCATCGTCTTTACGATGGTCTGGCCGAAATACTGCATCCGCTTTGCAGCCTTACCGTACTTGAAGAAGTTCTTCATGACGGCGATGATCGCTTCAAACGCGCCCTTCGGCTCGATGATGAGCAGAACGAGATAGCCGATGAGCAGGCCGCCGAGAATGCACAGCAGGGAAGCCAGCAGGCTTTGGAAGCCGTCATTGCGGATGAGGGATCTCTTTTGCTTCATACGTTACTGCACCTCCATTCTCTTGGCGCCGGCCATGTACAGGCCGAGCTCCTCGACGGTGGTCTTCTTGGGATCGAACTCACCGACGATCTCGCCCTCGTACATGACGAGGATGCGGTCGGAGAGGCTCATAACCTCGTCCAGTTCCAGGGAGACGAGCAGGACGCCCTTGTTCTTGTCACGCTGGGCGACGATCTGCCTGTGAATGTATTCGATCGCGCCGACGTCCAGACCGCGGGTCGGCTGCACAGCGATGAGAAGCTGCGGATCCTTGTCGATTTCACGGGCGATGATGGCTTTCTGCTGGTTGCCGCCGGACATGGAACGCGCCTGCGTGATGGGGCCCTGACCGGAGCGGACGTCATACTGCTCAATGAGCTCGTTTGCGTACTCGCGGATGTTTTTGCGTTTCAGGAAGCCCGCGCCGTTGACAAACTGCGGCTCAAAATAGCGCTGCAGGACCAGGTTGTCTTCCAGCGTATAGTCCAGAACCAGACCGTGCTTGT
The DNA here is from genome assembly GCA_905215665.1 of uncultured bacterium. Lineage (GTDB taxonomy): Bacteria > Bacillota > Clostridia > Oscillospirales > Oscillospiraceae > JAZOXB01. Next base: position 5,730 of record CAJMQR010000054.1, read on the forward strand.
GGCGGTCTTCGGGGATGTGGCTCATGCCCATGATGGAGCGCTCACGGATAGGCGCGTTTGTGATATCCTTTCCGCACAGTGTGAGCTTGCCCGCCGTGGCCGGCTCCAGACCGCTGATGCCGTAGACCAGCTCGGTCTGACCGTTGCCGTCGATACCGGCGATGCAGACGATCTCGCCCGCGCGCACCTGGAACGAGACGTTCTTGACGGCGTTATTCTTATGCACCTTGGAGGCGACCGTCAGGCCCTCAACATCGAGGATGACATCGCCGGGCTTGGCCTCGTCCTTCTGCACCTCGAACTCGACGTCGCGCCCGACCATCATGCGGGAAAGCTCTGCCTTGGTGGTGTTCGCAACCTCGACGGTGCCGATATACTTGCCCTTACGCAGGACGGAACAGCGGTCAGCGACCTCCATGATCTCATTGAGCTTATGGGAGATAAAGAGGATGGATTTGCCCTCGGCAGCCAGATTCTTCATAATCTGGAGCAAGTCTTCGATTTCCTGCGGCGTAAGCACCGCCGTAGGCTCGTCGAAAATAAGGATCTCGTTGTCGCGGTAGAGCATTTTCAGGATCTCGGTGCGCTGCTGCATGCCCACCGTGATATCCTCGATCAGAGCGTCCGGATCGACGTGCAGGCCGTAGCGCTCCGAAAGCTCCAGCACTTTTTTGCGGGCGTCCGTCTTTTGGAGGAAGCCGCACTTGTTCGGCTCGACGCCGAGAATGATATTGTCAAGCACCGTAAAGCACTCGACCAGCTTGAAATGCTGATGCACCATGCCGATGCCCAGTGCGTTGGCGTCGTTGGGGTTGTTGATCTTGACCTCAACGCCGTCTTTTTTGATGATGCCCTCCTCCGGTTGATACAGGCCGAACAGGACGCTCATCAACGTGGACTTGCCCGCGCCGTTCTCACCGAGCAGGGCGTGGATCTCGCCGGGTTTCAACTGAAGCGTGATGTTATCATTTGCGACGATGCCGGGGAAGCGCTTGGTGATATTCAGCATCTCAATCGCATAATGCTCATTGCTCAATCTAATTCCTCCCCTTCACAGATTACTCGTTCATTATACACTATCACTATGGCAATTTCAAATATAAAAGCAAAAAATGTATACTTTAGCGGTACATTTTGTACATATCAACCAAAAAATCCGCGAGCATTTGTGAAAGATGTCGCTCTATCATGGACAATGCCGGAGGAATATACATTTTTTGCTTGCCGAAGTTCTGCGGACTTCGGAATCGCAGAGTAGAAATAGGTTTCCCACAGGATTGAAAAGAGGACGGGCAAGCCCGTCCTCTTTATTGGATTCAGCGTTTCAGCCGCGGGAAATTACCCCTTGATCTGACCCTGATAGTCAACAGCCACGTTGGTAACGGTCGGCTCAACGGAGATGTCGTTGGAAACGGTGATCTTGCCGTCGAACATGTCCTTCACGAGCGCCTTGTAGTCGTCCTGCGTGAACTTGCCGTCTTCCCACTGAGTGGTTTCCATCGGGATCTGGACATAGTTGAGGGTGGGATCGTCGCCGGTCACAAGGCCGAGGGTAGCGATCTGGCCAACATACTTGCTCCAGTTTCCGTTGTTGATGATATCGGTCAGGGTGTCGATGGTAGCGGGAGCAAGGCCCTTCATGGCGGAAGTGACAGTCATGCCTTCGCCGTAGCCGCCGTCAATGATGGCAGCCTGGTCGACGTCAACACCGATGACCTTCGCATTGACCTTCTTCGCAGCTTCCGCAGCGGAAGTGAAGATGCCGCCGCCGCAGGCGAAGACGATCTCAGTGCCGCCAGCATACCAGGTGTCCATCACAGCGGTGATGTCGCCGTCGCCATAGAACTGGCCGCCGTAGACGTACTTCATCTCGACGTTGATGTTCATTTCCTTCGCAGCGGCGTCAACGCCCTGCACATAGCCGTAGCCGTAGCGCATAACAGCGGGGACAGCCATGCCGCCCAGGAAGCCGAGCTTGGTGTAGCCGAGCTTCAC